>DASSAV010000239.1:0-2406 GCA_035699265.1 Rhodothermales bacterium | reverse complement strand
TTGGATGAACCCTTTGACCTCTCTTAACGCAGTCCCCTTGCTTACCTTCCCGCCCTCACTCTTCATCTTCGCCACCTTGTCGCGGGCTAAGGCCTCCTGCAGCACCTTCACAAGCGGGCCGTTGCCGGACAGAAACACGCTGTAGAGCTCATCCTTGCGGTCGATGTGCTTGGTGGCCGCGTCGAGCCCGACCAGCGTCTTCCCGGCTCCCGGTACGCCGGTGACGAAACAAATGGCCTTTTCTGACCGCGCTCGTGTGGCAGTGATTATGGAAGCCACTGTCCCTGACGTCTGGCTGAGATTGGTGGCGCCGGCATCACTTCTCGATATCTCGGCAACCGAGTGTCCCCGGTAGAGGGCGAGGGTCGCCTCGACAATGGTTGGCGTCGGTTTGTATCCGCTCTGCTCCCATTGACGGATGGGAACATCCGGCCCATCTGCAAGACTTAGGATGTGCGCCATCGAGGCACTCAAGTCCTCAGCGTTCGTTCGACCTACGTCGAACACGCGGTCAAACCCGGGCCCCTTAGGAAGGGGCTGAACTCTTGCCGGGGCCTCTGTACAGATCAGGACCGGCGCAATATGCACCCCATGACTTCCCTCGTGGAAATTCTTCAGATCCAGGGCGTAGTCGACGACTTGATCAATGTCTGAGGATGAGAACTCTCGCTCTCCGACCTTGAACTCTAGAACAAAGACCACCGGACCAATGACGACAAGGGCATCAATTCGACGGCCCATCCGCGGAATCGAAAACTCGAGGTACACGCTTCCCTCGTAGGGCAATAGGACACGCTGAAGGATCTCAGCCTGCTCAAGCCAAGCACTTCGTTGCGTTTCAACGAGATCAAAGTCGTTCCGGAGCGCCATCTGCGAAAAGACCGCGTCGCGAGCGGTGGCACAGAATTCCGCGATGGGAGCCGAGTAGTAGGCACGCTGGGTAACCCCTCTGGTCAGCAAGCCAGTCAATGCCGCGAGGATTGCGAAGAGTTACCCAAGAAACACTGTGTCGGCATGCCACTCGAGATGTTCGCGACTTGGGTGATCGTCCTCGCGGTTCGGGAGCCCGACCGTCTTGCCGGCAAGCGGATAGTACGGTTCCCCATTGTCAAAGTCGGACTTGAGACGCCGGCTCACACGGACTCGATGGTCGGGTGTCACCGTGACATACCCCTGATCGAAGAGAGCATGCAGATCCGAGCGAAGCAGGAGGCCATTTTCGATCCGATGCTGTCCCTCTCGCGTTATCGGGCGGATGTGCGCCGCCTGTAGCACCGGCAATGCCTTCTCGCCTGTAATGGCACACCGTCGCTGATAGACGTCGGTTACGAGCACTCGGAAAGCGCCCTGCCCCAGCCGCTGACGGACCGGGCGTACTCGCCAGCCGAGGGGAATTACTGGCCAGGACTGCTCCGCAACCCCAGCAGAATGCACGCCGCGCGAGCGCTCGAGCACCGTTTCCCAGAGCTTGCGTCCTATCGATTCATTGAGGTCGTACGTCTTGCCCTGAACGGTCTGCGCCCGGAAGTCGGCAGGCGCCGCAAGCCAATCTGCTTCGGCGAAGAAGAACGGTTCCTGAAGAATAATGCACCCGACCGAGTATTGGGCCCGCGGATCGCTGGGCACGCGTCGATAGCGTTCAATGCGCCGCCGCATCTCCTCATAAGAGGCCGCGCCGTTCTTTTCCCCGAACGCTTCCCAGGCCACGCTTACCGGGAGTACTGAGGAGTGCGTGAAGAAGCCGCCGCCAACGATGGCGTTGTCGGGGTAGTGAAGCTTGAAGAAAAAGGGTTCACCGGGGGTGAGCGTGCGAAACTCCCGACTCCCGCCTGGCTGCCAGAAGTTCACCTCATCCAGGTGAGGCCTCTGCGCGAGGAAACGGTACCAATCCTTGTCGGTTACTGCTACCCAGGCCCGCACGCCGCTATCGTATCCGATCTGGAAGCTGCAACCTGCGCCGCCAGACCGACGGGCATGGTACCCGTACGATAGAGCATATGCGGCCCCCGCTGGCAGCGGCTGACTGCACCATCCATGCTCCTGACCACTTTGAATGGTGCCCGGGCACGATAGACCTCATACATGCTCGAGCTAGCGGTCCACACCTATGACATCCCTTGTTGTAGGGCCTGCAATGCAGCAGCACCGGCCGACGCTCATTGAGAGGGCGGCCGTCGCGGGCTGGGCGGTAGATGTCGGTGGCCAGGCGCACGCCGTCGCGCATGGCGACCATCGCGCTCGCGGTCAGGTGGACGTCGAACTCGTGACGGGAGGCGCGGGCGGACAGGTCGATGGGCGTCATCAGGCCGCGTGGAGTCTGGCACAACGTCTAGCGGGTCGTCCACATTGACGGATTCGTAGATCCCGGGGACGGGGCCGGGAGACCAGCCGGCTGGACGCATCGCG
>DASSAV010000238.1:0-9554 GCA_035699265.1 Rhodothermales bacterium | reverse complement strand
AAAACTTGTTTTCCTGGGGGCTCGCAATGACAGCTTCCTTTAACACTTCTACCGGACTTGGTATTACTCGGATACCGTAGCCGCAGGTCTTTAGCCTGCGTGCTTTGGCATCAGATCGCCGGTAAGGTGATGCACGGCCAGAAAGGGGGAGCTACTACCTACCTGGAGAAGGGATTTCTGACGCCGAATCCTATGAAGAACTCCGGACGCTCCAACTGATACGTAAAGTCCAGACGCAGGGGCGTGCCGAGAACGTTGGTCAGCGATAGCCCGAGTTCGTGGTGAAAGGCGTCCTGGTAGATCGGAGCATAGGGAAGAGAACGCGCGTGATCGGGGTCTGTCCAGGTACGGCCATGTCCGCCATAGAGTGCCAGGCCCATTCCCATCCGAACGAGCGGCCACAATCCCAGCGCTTCGAAAGGTATGGTTTTGAAATCGTGCTGCCAGAAGATGGCGAGCGCTTGCTCGCCCTGGACGGGACGGTTGCCGAGCGCCCTGAATGCGCCCGACCCGTCGAAATGGCCGGGGCTGCCGTCCAGGACGGCCAGCCGTTGGGGCGGTAGGTTTCCTCTTGAGAAATGGGCCGAGACGTGCACGTCGAGCGTATTTGGCCGTGGGCGTGACCGAAAGAACGTGGGCACCTGCACGTCGAGCCCGAACCCGAGCCGGCCGTAGGTAAAGTCGCTGCCCATGAAGCGCGCGCCGTATTCAGCCTGCACGATGGCCCTCCGCACCCCGTATTCAGGCGGAGGTCGGCGCCCCTCCCCCAGTATTGCGGCAACGTCTAGGGCGTGCAATCGGCCCGGCTGAATGGCCGGGTTCGGCCTGGGCCTGTTCCCCAGAAGGAGGGCGCGGCCGACTTCACGAGAGAGCGAGTCGTGCCGTTCTATCGAGAACCCGACAACCGCCCTGGCTGCCGGGAAAAGGTAGCCGGCTTCCAACCGGGATCTCCGGAGCCAGTAATAGTCGAAGTAATCCGGTGCGCCGAAGAGGAAGGGTACGGAGGTCAGCGACAACGGGTACACCGAATCGTGTTGCAGAGCGTCGGTATCGCGCGCGCGGCTTCCATTCACATACAGGCCGGGGCTTATCCGGTAGCGCACTCCGATCCGGTACCGAACGCGCGATAGGCCGGTGGCCTGCGCCAGCCTCCAGTCGATTTCCAGGTCGGGAGACAGGTGCATCACCTGGCCGACACTGCTGAGCAACCCGTCCACCCGGTTGTACCGGAACCGGAACTGATAGCCGAGCAGTTCCGGCCAGGTCAGATAGGCTCGGCCGTTCATATCGGCTTGGAGGAAAACGGCCAGGAATCCGGATTGACGCTCCGGAGGGAATGCCTCTGCGAGCGTGAGTGGATGATGGATCAGTTGCTCCAGTGCCTCCGCTTCGAGAGGTGAAAGCGGGATGACGTCCCGGCCGGCCAGAAAGAGATAATCGCTCCATACGGATGCCGAATCCACTGACACCCGTATATCCGTTGCGTAGGGCGCCTCCGGCAGGGCCACGTTTGTTCGGGCGTTTCGGACGTACGTGAGCTGTTCCAGCATGCCGGATCGGGTATGTACGTCGTCTGCATAGACCGAAAAGGGTCCGGTCCTTTCCAGTTCCGCCGGAAGCCATGCGCTGTCGGCACGCTCAAATTCCTCGACGTACGCGACGTGCCAGGACTCGACAGGAGCCGGAAAGGTGACGTGGGCAGCAGGACGCAGATCCGCCCGCACCATCGCAGAGGCGTCTTCCCGTATCGAGACGTTGCCGACGAATGTGGCGTGCACCTCGTCTTTAGGCGCCACGTAGAGGTCGTACACCACGTGCCCGTCGACTTCCCGGCGGTCCGCCAGTGAGAAGTTGTAGTACGAGAGCGCACCGGGATGGGTCGGCCCGATGAGATCCAGTCCCTGGACCGGAACCGTGTCATCGTAGAGATTGGGAACGAACCCCGACTCCTGGATGGGAAGCAAACGACCCAGGTCGCCTGTCTTACGGAGTGCCCGAACGACCTCGCGGGGACCCCTCTCCCGATCCCAGAACACGTCGAACCCACTCTGGCTCACGAAGACGATGTTGCCGCCGTGCTTCAAGACCGTCTTGGTGTAGCCGTCGGCCGCATACGTTCGGAGGTGCGCGCGCCAGCGTTGTTTCTCGGCGATGACCTTCCGCATCAGGTTGGCGGCGAATTCCTGGCCTTCCACTACTACGCCGGAGAGTTCCACCGTAGCCGGTTGCAAGCGGATCGCCACGGTTTCAGCACTCCGCTCGACGACGATCCGGGCGCGCTCGTAGCCCACGTACGAGACGACCAACGTCACGGGTAGTGACGGGACCTGAAGCACGAAGCGGCCCTGTGGGTCCGTTTCTGTGCGAGAAGCTGTCCCGTCAACGATGATGTTCGCACCGGGAAGCGGCGCGCCCGACTTTGCGTCTGTTACCGATCCTCGTACCACGACCTGCGCATGCGCCGGCACGGCCAGGACGACGACGGCCAGCCATATCAACAGACGCATGGTGAGGCGAGGAGACACGAAGGCGTACGGGGACGGAGGGGCAGCCCTGCGCATCGTTTCGCCAGGGTTGTGGACAAGATAGGAACGAGAGTCGCGTCCTCTCTATTGCCCTGTCAGCGAATGCCGTGCCCACCCGGTTCACATTGCGTTCGGGCGCCGTAGCCGCACGTCGTCAGTGGACTCCATTTGCGATTGCGGTGCGTTCCAGCAGTTTTTACGCCAGTTCGCCAAAAATGAGTGAGCGGTGAGCCGCCATACCGGCCTGGGCGCCGTCTGCAATGGCAAATGTAATACTGCCCGACGCTCTGGCTGCATCGCCGCATGCAAAGACGCCTTCCACGGATGTTTCCTTGGTCCCGTCTGTCTTGACATAGGGGCCGAGCGGACCTTCAGCGAATTCACAACCGAGCTGTTCTGCCAGTGGGCTCGAAGCTATTGTCCGGGAGGCTACAAACAAACCGGCTAGTTCTATAACCCGCTCATCCCGGAGTTTTACAGCGGCACGTTCACCGGTAATTTCTGCAACCAGTTCTCTTTCTATCGTCACCTCGCGTGCTTGCAACTGCTTCAACTGGTCGTCGTCGGGCTCGAAGGCGCCATTGGTGAATAATGTTGTCTGCCCCCAGTCGGGAATGAGCAGTGCCTGGTGCATGGATGCCTCGCTCGTAGCCAGGACACCCAGGGGACCATTATCCAGCTCGTAACCATGGCAATACGGACAGTGAAAAACCGACTGCCCCCATCGCTCGGCTAATCCGGGGATTTCCGGGAGTTCGTCGCTGACTCCGGTAGCCAGCACCAGTCGTCTGGCTGTTAGAATCTCACCCTGTTCCGTATGGACCGTAAAATGCGCATCCTTCTTTTCAGCGGATACCGCAGTGCCGTCACGCCACGTCAAAGTGGGATATTTGAGCAGTTGTGCCTTCGCGCTGCCGGTAATGTCTGCGGGCGCTTTACCGTCTTGCCCGAGAACACCATGTGAAGCGCTGGCAAAACGGTTCCGGGGCCGACCGGCGTCGAGAACGAACACTTTACGCCGGCCCCGTACCAGTTGAAGTGCTGCAGCCATACCGGCATAGCTGCCTCCGACGATAAGGACGTCATACATCTCGTATTCCTGCATTATTGCACGAAGCTTATCTCTGACCCCGGCATGATGCGGCCTGCTACCCCGCGAACTGCTGCTCGACGCAGCGGGGACAGTCCAGCCAGACTTCGGCGGGGATGTGGGCCAGCGCGCTGGGGCTCTTGCCGCGCTCGAAAACCGGGCGGTACAGCACCTCCCCTTCGCGGTGCGCTTCCCCGCAGGTGTGGCAGGCCACCTCCTCCGAAAGCTCAGCGGGCGTGTAGCCGGTGATGACCCAGCCGTCGTGCCCGACGTGGGTTGCCAGGCTTTCCAGGGCCGCTCGGACGGTCTGCGACTTGTTGCCCGCATAGTACGTGTTCGCCAGCCGATCCAACAGGCTCACCGTGGCGTCGTCGAGTGTAAAGTTCAGCCGATGCATGTTTCCTCCGGGGCAGGGGTTGACCGATGTGCCGGCGCGCTCGCCGGGTGCAGTTCGGCGGGCATGTGGTAGGGGCGTGAAAAGCGCCAGTTACGCCAGTGGCCGGTGATCAGCAGGATGCTGCCGGTGACAGTAATGGCCGTCTCTACCAGCGCGCCGGGCGCCAGGTGGCCCAGGATGCCTGCTACGAGCACCACCGCCAGTCCGACCGCCAGCAGTGCTACCACGTCCTTCCGGCGATGGTGACGCCAGCCGTGCCGGGCCGCACCGGCCGTGGTGGGCACGAGCAGCAAGGCGAACACGGGGTGCAGCCAGGCGTGCACCGCTCCCATGACCGGCCATACGGACAACGTCGTTAGCGCGACGGGGAGCAGGAGACAATGCACCATGCAGGCCCCCGAAATCCAGATCCCGATGCGATCCCAAAATGCAGCGTGGCGCTCCGGTTCGGTGTGTGTCGTCGGTAAGGCGGTCTCCATACGGCAGGTGATACAGGGTGTGTAGTATAATACACACTCTGTATGTACTACACACGCTCAAGTTCCCGGCCGGTTGTCGAGTGCCTCAAGAAAAATGCGGGGCAAAAAAACGGCCCGGCTCGGCGCCTGTTGGGATCGTCCGCCTCCCTCTCCCCCATCCCGTCTTCCTCCCATTCCCCCTCATCCCGTTCCGAATCTTCAACCTGCCAGCCTGTCAGGTTACGAGAATAACCTTGCCCCGCCACAAAGATTGCACTACATAGGTCCAGAACTCTGCCACACCCGTTCTTTGACCTGCTGTACCCACTGCTTGCCCCCCGAAAACAGGTGTTCCGCGTGCAAAGTGTGCAATGACCTTCCCGCAACCCGTTCTGCGCGTGCAAAGTGTGCAACCAACCCCATTCAAACCGTCAGATCCGTTACAATCCAACGCGCCACGCCACGACGAACAACCGACCACGAACAACTGACCACCGACAAAAACCGTGCAATGTGTGCAACTTGAGAAGTATGAACCTTCTCGAATCCACCCCATTCTACCCCCTACAAGGTCCACCACCCGATTACCGTCACGCTCCCTGCCTTTCATCGAATCGTGGCCCGCACGCCGGATGAATCTCCGCGCGTTGAGCGAGTGGCGCAACACCTCCATGCGACAGACCTGCCGCCCGACCCTCACGCGCCGCTCGGTCCGATGGGTGCGTCGGGAAGGGGATTCAGCGCGTTCCGATTCGATCGCCCTTCTTTGGTCCTTTCTTGGGCGCGCAAGAAAGAACATTCCCTTACCTGTACACCACGAAAAACACGTGTCTCGCGTGCAAAGTGTGCAATAGAATCGTCCAGACTGTAAGATGCGTTACAATTCACCGGAACACTCCGGTACCCGAACAACGAACCACCAACGACGGACGGAAACGAGCAAAGTGTGCAATGATGCGTCATCCGCGTTCTAGACCACCCCTGGCCCGAACGTGAACACCTGAACACGTAAACACTTCTCACAGGCCCTAGCGATTCACCACGCTCATATCGGCATAGCGAGCGCCAGCGGCGATACCCTGCGGAGCGACCTCATCGATGCGCTCGATGTCGTCTTCCGTGAGATGGATGCTGACAGCAACGGCGTTTTCATCCAGGTATTTGCGGTGCTTGGTACCCGGTATGGGAACGACGTCCTCTCCCTGCGCGAGCAGCCACGCCAGGGCAAGCTGGGCCGGCGTGACGCCCTTCTCTGATGCGATCTCCTCGATGCGGTGAACCAGGTCGAGGTTCTTCTGAAAGTTCTCGCCCTGGAATCGCGGGGATTGGCGGCGGTAGTCGTCCTCGGGAAGATCCTCGAATCGCTGGAACCGGCCCGTTAGGAAGCCACGGCCCAGGGGACTGTATGCGACGAAGCCGATGCCCAACTCGCGGACGGTTGGGAGGATTTCGTCTTCCGGGTCACGGCTCCATAGCGAATACTCAGTCTGGAGCGCGCTGATCGGATGTAACCGGTGCGCCCGGTGAATGGTGTCCGGCGCTGCTTCCGAGAGCCCCAGATAGCGGACTTTCCCCTGCCGGACCAGCTCTGCCATGGCGCCTACCGTCTCTTCGATGGGCGTATGGGGGTCGACCCGGTGCTGATAGTAGAGGTCGATGTGGTCCACCCCGAGCCGCTGAAGCGAGGCATCGCAGGCTTTCAGGACGTACTCTGGCCGGCCGTTGACGCCTACACGCGAGCCATCGGGCCGCCGCTCGTTGCCAAACTTGGTGGCGAGCACGACCTGATCGCGTCGGCCGCGGATGGCGCGTCCTACGAGCTTCTCGTTGGTGAACGGACCGTACATGTCCGCCGTGTCCAGAAACGTGACTCCGAGCTCGATGGCCCGGTGAATCGTGGCGATGGATTCCGCCTCGTTCCGACCGGCGTAAAACTCGCTCATGCCCATGCAACCGAGCCCGATCTCCGATACGATCAGGCCCTCGTTCCCTAACCGGCGTTGCTGCATTTTGCCTTGATGCTGGAAATGCTCCGAATCCCCACCCCACAGGCGGCGAGGAGGGGTCCGGGCTCATTCTTGATTCACCGGCGATGCACCGGCATCGGCATCGGGGTGTCCCTTCTCCCTCTCCCGCTTCCTCTCGGCTTCGCGCACCTTTTCAGGGTCGGGGGCGACGATTCGTTTCTCTCCTCCGAGTTGCGGCTGTGCCTCCGGGTCTGTGGCGATCTTCGGCTTGAAATCCGGCGGAAGCTTCTCGTCTTTCTCGTCCGTTGCGGCCATGGTACACTCCTGTTCAGGCTTCGTAGTGCTTTAGAAGCATACAGGTAACGCTCGGATTTGTTGATGACCAACCCGTTACGAGCGTGAGGCAAGGCGACAAACGGAAGGGAGTATACCGTGCGGCATACTCCCTTCGACCCGATATGAGATCGGCGGAATCGGTGCGGGCGGGCGTTACCAGCCGTGGAATAGTGTCTCGTCATCCGGACCGCCCGCGTCGCGCTCCACCTCACCTCCTTCTGCGACGGCCGAAGCTCGTACGCTCCCGACAGGTTCTGCGGAGGCATCCACCGGCAGAATCGTCGGCCGGGCGAGTGGGTAGTTCTCCTGCGGAGCCGTTTCGGTCTCGGCGATGGGGATGATACCGCTGCGCGTGTCGGACGTCTGCATCGTAAGGAGGTCGATATAGTGCCTGCCGTGGCGTGACAGGTCCGCACCGTGCCTGCCGGAATACAGGTCGTTGGTGATGTCCCCATAGTTTGCTCGCGAGGGACGCACGGAAGAAACGGCCGGTTCGTCCACCCGTTCGTTCGACGATCGGATTTGCACCGGGAGGCCCGATCTCGTAAAGCCAATTTCGAGGGAGCGGGCGTGCGGGTTAAAATTGGCCCCGGCCAGCCACGGATAGCGGTACTGCAAGTCGAGCAGGTGGTCGTTGGGCACTGAGACTTCGAAAAATACGTCCTGCCGTGCGATAAACTCCCGGATCGTCAGGTTGGGGTCTCGTTGCAGTTCGAGATAGAGTTGGGCGACGTCGAGGCCCGCCATGTTGAGGCCGTTGTAGATGCCGTGCTCGTTGCGGGGGCGCCGGTAGGTCGCGTGGAGCCATCCGTCGAAGTTGCGGCTCAGGAGCATGTCGATTTCGAAATGCACGTGCGACCGCTCCCGGTCGATGCCGACGCCGGTGTGGCCCATGATACCCAGCTTGTCGCCTTGCTGCACCCGCTGCCCCGCGTGCACGTGCACACTGCCCAGATGGCCATAGAGGCTGTAGAACGGCGATCCGCTCCACCAGTGCTCCACGACGACGTACTTGCCGTAATCCGAAGCGCCTGCTTCAAAGTTCGCATAGACCACACGCCCGCCGTCGATGGCGCGCACGGTGTCCATGGGCTCGCCGTCGTCGTCCCGGTATACAGGCTTGATGTCCACACCCTCGTGGAACCGTGTGAACACGACGCCCGCGCGGGTCACCTTTTCATTCCTGACGAAACCGTAGCGCCCCCCCTGCCAGGGCTTTGAACGCTCGCCCCTGAAGGTACGGTTGGTGTACTGGTAGAATGCAGGGCCGTCGCCGTGGAGGAGCCCGTGGTTACTGGTGGGCAGGATCAGCCGAAGCGGCTGCGCACTCACCTCGGTCGTATTTCCAAACAGGTAGGGGGAAAGAAAGGCTACAAACAGGAGGAACGATCCTCGACGCATCACTGGGCTACCGGCTCACTAGGTTGGACAGACTTCACTACACGCCTGCCGCTGGGGCAGGACGGACCGCTATGCGCACCTGACTGAGGAGGGCGGCGGCGGAGCGGGTCTCGGAAAGTAAGGCTTTATCTCCATGAACGAAAACGGCTTCAGGCAAAAAACACCCACGCTTTTCCGCCGCTGCCCGATTCGACTGGCGGTCGGTTCCTGGCGCCCGGCTTTCGTGTTCGGCGGTGTTCCGATGTGAGGTAGCGTTCTCGGGGTCAGGACGAACCGTTGGCGAGGGGGTAGTCTGCTTCCACCAGCCCCTGAGCCATCTCACGCAAGCGCCGGCGGAGCAACCGTCGACGAATGGGGCTGATCCGGTCGATGAACAGGATGCCTTCCAGGTGGTCGTACTCGTGTTGCACCACGCGCGCCAGCAGGCCGATGGCGTGCAGTTCGCGGGGTTCAAAGTTCCGGTCGAGATACCGCATGCGCACCTCGTCAGGGCGGATCACCGCCTCCCGAAGGTCGGGTATGGAGAGGCAGCCTTCCTCGAACTCACAGTCGTCCTCCCCCTCCTCCACGATGTGGGGATTGACGAACACCATCGGCTGCGGGGGAAGGTCGAGACCCTCCTTCTGGAAGTCTTCCTCGAACGGAGTAAGGTCTATCACAAAGATGCGCTCGCGGCGACCCACCTGGGGAGCGGCCAACCCGATCCCTGCTGCGCCGTGCATCGTCTCGATCAAGTCCTCGATGAGCTCCTGTAGCGCCGGCGTGTTCTCAGGCACATCCTCTGTCTTCTCACGCAGAATCGGCTCTCCGTAAACGTAAATAGGCAGAATCATAGGAAGTGTATACTGCGGGTTTAAATCCCGCGAGGATAGTGATTCACAAGCGCATATAATAACCGCGCGATCCCAAAAAGGTGCCGCTCCGGACCCCTACGAAGGGCTGTCCAGGTATTCCTGCAGGATCATGGCAGCTGCGGCCGCGTCGACGCGCGCCCTGTCCCGCCGACCCTTTCGTTTCGCACCGGCTGCCCGGATGGCCTGTTCTGCGAGGTGGGACGTGAACACCTCGTCCCACTTCACGATCTCAACACCGGGGAAGGAAGCGCGGAGCCGGTCGATGAAGGGCTGCACAAAACCGGTGGCGCTGCCCTCGCGCCCATCCGGCAGGGCAGGCCAGCCGACGACGACGACCGCCAACCCGTGTTCCTCCTGTATACGGCGCAGGATGGGTTCGACCTCGGCGGGGCGGAAGGTGCCATAGGGCTGGGCGAAGAGGCGGAGTGGGTCGGACAGGGCCACGCCGACCCGCTTCGTGCCGTAATCTATGCCTGCAATACGCGGCGGCATGTACGCGGGTTTGGAGTGTTCACGTGTTCGAGGC
>DASSAV010000237.1:0-4215 GCA_035699265.1 Rhodothermales bacterium | reverse complement strand
GAATAGTCGGCCAGTCTGGAAATATACGGTGTACCAGAATTGCCATGCTGCGAATTGTCCGTTATGGGGCCGCGCCGAGCCATCGGTGCATCAGAATACCGCCTGCTACGGCCACGTTCAGCGACTCGGCGCCGTGGCGGTGCGGATGACCTGGAATGGTTACGCGCTCGTCCAATGCAGCCGCAGTCGAGGCCGCAAGGCCGTGCGCTTCGCTGCCGAGGACGAGGACGGCAGGCAGCGACGGCCGCCAGTCTGACACACACGCGCCTGCCAGATCGGCGCCGTAGCGGTGAAAGCCTGCGCGCCCGAGGCGGGTGAGCAAGTCCGCCAGGTCTCCGCTGCGCGTGAGGCGCACGTCCCAGAGCCCGCCCATCGCCGAGCGGACCAACTTCGGATTGAAGAAATCTACCGTGCCGGGACCTGCTACCACGCCGTCTACGCCAAACCACGCCGCCGTGCGTAGCAGGGTGCCCACGTTTCCGGGATCCTGTAAACCGTCCAGCGCCAGAACCGACCGGAGCGTCTCCAGCCGATCCTCCGGAAAAAGTTCAGTGCGGGCGACGGCACATACGCCCTGGCTCGCTTCCACGTCCGAAATGCGCGCAAGCTCTCGTTCGGGCAGGATGTACACGGGGACGGCCAGCCCGTCTACCAGCGCCCGGACCTCCGTATCATGCACGTGCGATTCCGACACCACGACATCCACCAACGGTGCGCCAGCAGCTACAGCCGATTCCACGGAGCGCGTGCCTTCGATCAGCATCTGCCCGAGGCGCTCCCGGTACTTCCGCTGTGTAAGGGAGGCTATTTCCTTGCGCCGGCGTTCTGGGAGGTGCATTGCAAAAGTTACAGGTTGAAGGTTGGAAAGTTAAAGGTTGAACAGGAAACCAGAAGACTACGAATCGAGGTGGGTAGGATGGCGCGATCCGATTGCCGCGCTCGCAGGTTCGCAGGTTCTCCGATACAAGCCGCATCAATAACTTTCAACCTTCTAACCTTCAACCTTCTAACCCGTCTCTCGCGGAACGCCGCGCCGCACGGGCGTACAAGCACAGAGCCGGACGGGGCCTGTACAGGTTCCTCCGCCGGCTCGTGGCTTTTGCAACGTAATGCCAAGATACATCCATGCCTTTCAAGCGTAATGTTTATGAACGGGCCGTCTACAGAGAGCCCGGACCTGTACTCGACCGTGAGAACCCCTTCGAGTCGATGATGAAGCGGTTCGACATCGCGGCAGAGATTCTCGAGCTAGATCCTGGCCTTTACGAATACCTGTGCACGCCGTCGCGCATCAACATCACGGCCGTACCGGTCGTGATGGATGATGGGCGCATGAAGGTGTTCGAAGGCTACCGCGTCATTCACAACGAGATCCTCGGCCCCAGCAAGGGCGGCATCCGCTATGCGCCGGACGTTACACTGGATGAGATGAAGGCGCTTGCGGCCTGGATGACGTGGAAGTGCGCCGTCGTGAGCGTCCCATTTGGCGGCGCCAAAGGCGGAATCGTCTGCAACCCCAGGGAGATGAGCCCGGGCGAACTGGAACGCATGACGCGGCGCTATACGGCGAACATGATCGACGTGTTCGGGCCGGAGCGGGACATCCCCGCGCCGGACATGAACACGAACGAGCAGATCATGGCGTGGATCCTCGACACGTACTCGATGCACGCGCGCCGGACGGAAAACGCCGTCGTCACCGGGAAGCCCATCATGCTGGGCGGCTCCCAGGGGCGGAAAGAAGCGACCGGGCGCGGCGTGATGACCGTCACCCTGGCGGCCATGGAGCGGCTGGGCGTGCGTCCCTCCAATTGCAGCGTCGCCGTCCAGGGCTTTGGCAATGTCGGGTCGACGGCGGCACTCCTCCTCGCGGAGCAGGGCTGCCGCGTCGTCGCCGTGAGCGACGTGACGGGCGGCTATTACAACGAGAATGGGCTCGACGTACAACACGCGCTCGACTACGCCCGGGCCAATCGCAATTCGCTGGAGGGCTACCGGGAAGCGCAGCAGATTTCAAACGAGGAACTGCTCACGCTGGGAGTGGATGTGCTGGTCCCGGCTGCCAAGGAGAACCAGATCACCGAAGAGATCGCCCGGAACGCGAAGGCGCGCATCATCGCCGAGGGCGCCAACGGGCCGACCCTGCCGGAAGCCGACGACATCCTGAACGAAAAGGGCATCCTCGTCATTCCGGACATCCTGGCGAATGCAGGCGGCGTCACGGTTTCCTATTTTGAGTGGGTACAGGACCGACAGGGTTACTTCTGGACGCTCGACCGTGTCAACCGCCGCCTCGATCGTATCATGCGGAAAGCATTCGACGACGTCTACGATGCTGCCCAGGGCTACAAGGTGTCGATGCGTATCGGTGCGTACGTGCTGGCGGTGGACAAGGTAGCGAGCGCGCTCCGGCTCCGTGGTATTTACGCCTGAAACGATTTTGGATAATCGTAACCGTAGGGGCGCAGCGCGCTGCGCCCCTACATATTTTGCACCTCTACGAAGTTCACGGTCCCTGGCGGCGGTCGTTGCCGCCCTGATTTGGGGCTGCGCCAACCCGATGCCGCCAACGGGGGGACCTGTCGACAAGACTCCCCCGGCGCTCGCCGAAGCCGTGCCTGCCTCCGGGGCCGTAAACGTGGACGCCCGGTCTGTTCGGATCACGTTCTCGGAGTACGTCAACCCACAGACGCTCCCGCGCGCCCTGAACGTCAGTCCTGCGTTTGAAGGACGGCTCGACTATGCGTGGCACGGCAGGCGCGCGACGATCATCTTCCCTGAGCCGCTCCGTGAAAACACGACTTACGTCCTCACGCTCGATACGAACCTGAAAGATGCGAATGGCGTGGGCCTGGCGCAGCCCATCACGCTCGCCTTTTCGACGGGGCCGACGATCAACAGGGGAAAGCTGGCCGGGCGCGTGGTGGACCCCAACAGTGGAAAGGGCGTTGCGGGCGTCGACGTGTTCGCCTATGCATTGCCGGGTCCCACACAACCGGCATCGCTTCCGGACCGTCCCGAGTACCGCACGCAAACCGAGCCGGACGGGCGATTCCAGTTCCAGTATCTGAACGAGCAGCCTTACTTCGTGCTGGCGCTCGAAGACCGCAATAGAAACCGCAAGCCCGACGTCGCAGAGCCAGTCGCGGTGCCGCCTGCCCCGGTCGTCATAGCCGATACGACGGTCTCCGATTCGCTCCGGCGCTGGTTCCTCGCCGTCCTCGACACTGTTCCGCCTGCCCTCCAGCGGATCCAGGCGCTCTCCGGCCGCCGCATCGAACTCCGGTTCGACGAGCCGGTGCATCTCTCGGCGGTGGATTCTACAGCGTGGGTTCTCCGGGATTCGCTGCGCGATACGCCGGTGCCGCTGCGGGGCGTCTATACGATCCCGAGCGAGCGGCAGCAGGTCTACGTCCTGACCGATTCACTGGCGGCCGGCGCGGTGTATCGCCTTCGGCTCGGCGGCGTGGCCGATACCGTCGGAAACGTCCTGCCGGAACAATTCGCCTCATTCACGGCCAGTGACCAACCCGACACGGTGAAACTCCGGTTCCTGGGTTTCCTGCCCGATTCAGCCCGGACGAACGACGCCGGGTCGATCGGCCTCGCGCCGGGGGATTCGTTCGGGGTCCGCTTTAATGAACCGGTCGAATCCGAGCGCCTCAACCGCATCGTCGCCTTGACCGATACGAGTGGAGCGGCGATGCCTTATCAGCTGGAGACGTGGCAGGGAGCAGCCTACCTCTTCTCCCCCGACCCGCCCGTCGCCCCCGGCACGCTCATGGAGCTTCACGTGAACAGCCCTGCGTTCGGCGGACCCGACACCACGTACACGCGCACCTTCCGCTACCTGCCCCAACGCCTGCTCGGCGAGTTGAGCGGCTACATCGCCGCTCCCGACGCAACGGCCAGCGTGATTGTAGAGCTTTACCCTCCCGGATCCGAACACCCAGAGACCCAGCGCATCCCGGCGGCGCCCTCCAGCCGGTTCCTCTTTTCCAACCTGCCCGAGGGAAGTTATCGCCTCCGCGCCTTCATAGATGAGAATGGAAACGGAACGTGGGACTCCGGGCGCATCATTCCTTACGAACCGGCGGAACGCCTGGCCTGGAGTACCGACAGCCTCCGCGTCCGCGCCCGATGGGAATCCGAGATGCCCGATACGCTCCGCATTCCAACGCGATAAGCAGCGTCACGGACAAACGGCTGTGCCGT
>DASSAV010000236.1:0-3518 GCA_035699265.1 Rhodothermales bacterium | reverse complement strand
CCGAACCTGAATGCGCTCCGGACCATCGGCTATGCGGAGCCGATCCGTTATCTCAGGGGCGAGATAAGCCGTGCGGAAATGGTTCGGCTCCTCAAGCGCAATTCGCGGCGGTACGCCAAACGGCAGCTAACCTGGTTTCGTCGTTTTCCCGAGTATACCTGGCTCAACGCTTCGGAGGCGACGAGCACGGACCTGCCGGGGCAACTCCTCGACTCGTTCCGCGCGTACCCGGTCACCGATGATGCGGCGGCAGGTTGAAGACGATCCGGACTTCGCGGCCGTCCTGCCCAAAGGAATAGGCGTCGGCCATCGTCCGGATCAAGAAAATTCCCCGTCCTCCTTCGTTCAGGAGATTTTCTTCCGCGAGCGGATCCCGAAGGGTTTTCAGGTTGAATCCGCCACCCTCGTCGCGAACTATCACTTCGATCTCGTCCCCGTCAGAATGCAGGTCAACGGACACGGACTTGGATGGGTCCAGTGCGTTTCCATGCTCAATCGCATTTGTGACGGCTTCGGTAGTCAATAAGACCACCCTGTACGCCAGATCCTCGTCGGCACCGCTCTCCCGTGCAAAGGCATCTACCCCCTCAACGACGCGTTCGAGCGCGGCGAAATCGCTTTGAACTACGATTCGATGATGTCGCTGGTCCGGCACAGGTTCAGATGACATACGCAGCTAAGTGACTGTTTGGTAGAGGGAGCCGGTAGATTTGGGGTGTGCTGCTTGCGAGGTTCTTCCGGCCATTAAGTTGCAAGGAGAATCGCAAAGGCTTTTCAATGGCTGTGCTTCCTGGATTTATACCAAGTCCGGATGATCAGTGCTCATTTAAGCCTTTGAATCCACCACCCCTGTATCCCCTCCTGTCCAGGAGGGGAGCTTCTTTCCTCCTGCTATTCTGTAAGGAATTAGGCGGATTTGGTATTACTTCCTCAGTCGCTTCGCTCGTGTCCGCCTTCGCGAGGATGACGGAAGGGGTGTGGGTTGTCTCAATTCAAGTGGACGCCGCATTTATTTTCCGTTGCCAAACAGTCGCTAAGACTCTTTTCTGACGAAACAGCGCGCCGAATCAGTATCGGTTACCTGACGCAGTACTTCAGCGAGGCGCCCGGCGAGTCGTTCACGGTCGAAGCCCTGCACGAATTCCTCGTCCGGTGCAGGAAGGCTGCCTGCCCGCCACAGGTCGAACAGCGCCTCCAGAGCCGTGCCGGCCTGTTCAATGTCGTCCGGCGGGGCGACCACGGCAGCGCGGTACTTTTCCAGAGCCTCCTGCGCCGCTCCCGGGGGGACGAGCCCGAGGATGGGCTTTCGAGCGCCGAAATACTCGAACAGTTTGCCAGTCGAGATGCACGACGATCCCGGCGCCGACCCAATGGTCATCCACAGGGCGTCGGCACTCAGAAGATACGAAGGCACCTCCCGATGCGGGACATAGCCGACGTGCCGGACGCAACCACTGAGCCCCAGGCGGTCCGCCAGGGCCAGGGAAGACTCCGGGACGAGTCCGACGAAGGCCGCCTCCACGTGCCCGCGCACATCTTCCCGCCTCGCAACCAGCGCGGCCAGGGCTTTCAGGAATACGTCCGGCGTCTGCCGGTCGTAAAAGATACCGGCGTGTAGCAGGCGCATTTTGCCGGGAGCGCGTCGTTCGGGTTCGACGGTGAAGTCCTGTGGATCGAACCCCTGCGGGATTACGTGGACGGGTGCATCTCCGCCACGAGCGGAAACGCGGCCGGCCAGTGCGTCCGCTATGCACTCGTTGATGGTGACGATTGCAGAGGCAGATCGGAGGACGCCTGCTTCGAGCGCCTCGTGCAGCCGGCGGTGCAGTTTTGTGGGGTAGACGTGGCGCGGGTTCCCGAGCCAGTCGTCCCGGAAGTCCAGCACGAGTGGAAGACCGGCGTGGCGGCTCAAGCTGCGAGCGATCAAGTGCCCCGTATAAGGCGGCGCCGATGAGAGGACCGCGTCGAACTTCTTGCTCGACAGCAGCCGTCGCCCGGCTCGTATCGCGGGCCATGCCCAGCCGATCTTGTTATCGGGCACAAAGAAGAACTGGCTGACGCTGGATAACCTCCGCCGTCGGGTTTCGGACGGCAGGGCGACCGTCTTCTTTTTGCCGAAAAGGCGCGTCGGATCGAGGGAATAGGTGCGGTGAACGTCGACTCCGGAATCTCGCAATTCGGCGAGAAGGGAACTGTCGAATGCGAAATAGCCTCCCGGGTCGACGGTGAGCACTGTGGGCCGCCAGCCGTGCCGGGGCAGATACTTTACGAACTTAGCGACACGCTGCACGCCGCTGAGGCCCATCGGCGGGAAGTAGTAGGCCACCACGAGCACGTCGCGCGCCTTCTCCCCGGGCGGCGGACGTGTTCCGGTGATCTGGTGGTCTGGTGTTACCGTGGGGATGTGGGGTGTCGTGTTGTTAGAGGATGATCAAATCCTTGGGGGCGGACGTGAGATTCCTGCATCCGTCCTCTTGAAGGACGACGATGTCCTCTATGCGGACGCCGTATTCACGCGGGATGTAGATGCCGGGCTCGATGGTTACGGCCGCGTACAGGGGAAGCGGGTAGTCGGCAGACTGGGCTATGCGGGGCCATTCGTGTACCTGCAGACCTACGCCGTGGCCCAGGCTGTGCGAGAAATACTCGCCGTAGCCTGCGTCCCCGATCACGGATCTCGCCGCGCCGTCCAGGTCCGTCGCGGGAATGCCAGCGCGAGCGACCGAGAGGGCCGCCTGTTGCGCTTCCAGAACCGTCTGGTACACCTTCCGAGCCTCGCTGCCCGGATCACCTACGGCAATCGTACGCGTCATGTCAGACGCATACCCGTCCAGGTAGCATCCAACGTCCAGCACGACGAGGTCGCCTGTCCGGATCTCACGATCCGTGGGACGGGCGTGGGGGAGCGCACCATTCGGGCCAGAGGCAACGATCGGCTCGAACGACATGCTCTGTGCACCGCCTTTCAGATGCCGGTAGACAATCTCCGCTGCAATCTCACGCTCGGTCGTTCCGGGCCGGATCACGCCGAGGATGCTCTCGAAAACCTGTTCCGTCAGTTGCTGCGCGCGCTGAATGTGCTCGACCTCGTCCGGTGTTTTGGCGGCGACATATTGCGCGAGCAGACCCGCCACCGCTACCCACGAATGGTCCGGCCACCGCACCCTGAGGGACTCGAACTCAGCCATGCTGAGGTGATCGGCCTGAACGAGCACCGAATCCGCGCCCTCCAGAAGTCCGCGTTCCAGGATGCGGTCATAGAGGTTGCCCGGCGCAACGTCTACGTCGATTTCGGCGTCATGGATCTCCTGGCACGCCTGTGTGCGGTAGCGTCCATCCGTAACGAAATGGACGGTTGAGGGCAGCACGAGGAGCAGTCCGTTTGATCCCGTGAAGCCGCAGGCCCATCTGACATCCGGCAGGAAAGAGATCAGGACGGCATCGACCCCCTTCGTGCTGGCTACCTGCCGGATGGAATCGGTTCGGTTCATTGCAATAACAGTTCAATGCCCCGAGCC
>DASSAV010000235.1:0-3096 GCA_035699265.1 Rhodothermales bacterium | reverse complement strand
GAACGACCCCGAAGACTTCGACGTGTACTGGATCAACTTCTTCGACATCCAGGGGGCGATTCAGGACATCCAGGTGCAGCGGGGGGCCGGGGCCTCCTTCTATGGGCCGGACGCCATCGGCGGGGCCATCAACATCGTGGCAGTGCCGTACAAGCCGGACCCTTACGCGCGGGTGGAGGCCGGGTACGGCACCTACGATACGCGCCGGTACACGGCGGAGGCCAACTCCGGGCTGCTGAAGGATCACTACGTGGTATACGGGCGGTACAGCCGGTTGCTGTCGGACGGCTACCGGGACTGGTCGTGGACTTCTTTCAATCGTTTCTTCGCCGGGGTTGCCCGCTACGGGAAGCATTCGACGCTGACGGTCCAGGCGTTCGGAGGGCCGCAGCACGACGGGCTGGCCTACGTGGGCATCCCGCGCAGCGCGAACGAAGATCCCGAGGCACGGCGCGCCAATTACAGCAGCGCCACGCACGACGTGGAGCACTTCCACCAGCCCCATGCCGAGGTCCTGCATGACTGGACGATCAACCCGAACTGGAGCCTGAAGCAGGCGCTCTTCTGGATGCAGGGGAAGGGCTACTTCGACTTCGGGGGCACCTACCGGTCGGCCAACTACCTGCGGCTGCCGGCAGGGTGGCGGGGGCTCACGGACCTGCAACGGACACAGCCATTGTACGTGACGGCGCCGGACGTCAACTTGCTGTTTCGGGCCTACGTGGGGCAGTGGCAGATAGGGTGGATTCCCAGGGTGACGTACCGGCGAGGCGCGTCGGAAACTACCATCGGGACGGAAATGCGGCTGCACCGGTCCGTTCGCTGGGGCCGGATACAGGACGCGACCGGCATCCCGTCGGAGTTAGTCGGCACCGAAAATGATGCGCGGGTGTACCAGTTTCATGGGGAGAAGATCATCGGGTCCGTCTTCGCGAGCGAGCTCTTTCGCCCGACGGACCGACTGGCCGTGCAGGGCGACCTGCAATTGACGTACCGGCGCTACCGGCAGTACGATGAAGCGTTCTTCGGGACCGCGTTCGCCGTGCCGTACGTGTTTCTGAACCCGAGGCTGGGTGTCACCATCAACCCGGAGCACCCGGTCAGCGGGTACGCCAGCGTTGCGATTGCAGGCCGAGAACCGGTCTTGAAGTCGCTCTACGACGGCGAGGAAGCGGGCGCCGGGTTCGAGCCGCAGTTCGAGAAAGACGACTCGGGCCGATTCGATTTCGATGATCCCTTCGTCACGCCGGAGCACCTGGTCGACGTGGAAGTGGGGGCATCGCTCTCGCGCCCGGCCTACCGGCTGTCCGGCAACGTGTTCTGGATGGACTTCCACGACGAGATCGTCCCGAGCGGCGGGCTGGACCAGTTCGGCGTGCCTCGGACGGGCAACGCCGACCGCACGCGGCACGTGGGCCTGGAGCTGGAAGGCTTCGTGCGCCCGCTTCCTGGGCTCGACGCGCGCGCGAACCTGACGCTCAGCCGCAACCGGTTCATCCACTTCACGGAGTACGTAACCGGCCTGGACGGCAACACCGTACCAGCGGTGCGGGACGGCAACCCGATCGCCGGCTTTCCCGAGCAGGTGGCCAGTGTGTTGCTCAGCTATACGCGCGCCGGCGCCACGCTGTCACTGGACGGCAAGTACGCCGGGCGGCAGTACGTCGACAACTCGGGCGGCACCGGGCTGGATGGGGAGTCCCACCGAAACCTGAGCGTCGATCCGTACGTGTTGCTGAATGCGTCGGTACGGTATGCCTTCCCGCAGCAGAGCGCCTTCCACGGCATCGAACTGGCGTTCGACGTGAACAACGTGCTGAATCAGAAAGTGCTGCTGTACGGCGATGTCGGCGCGGCCGGCCCCCAGTTCTTCCCGACCGCCACCCGCCACATCTTCGCCAGCATCCGATACACCTTGCGGTAGTAGCGGCGTATCTATTGGTCACTCAAGGTTCAACGGGTAAGGACATGTAATTGCACCCACAACGTCATCCCGAGCCCAGTCGAGGGATCCCAAATAATGGCAGGGAATGATGCTGTTAAAATGGGATCCTTCGACGGTCCTTGATGCCCCGTTACAGTTTGAACGTGAAGGGCATGCTGAACTTGACGCGGACCGGAACGCCGCCTTGCTTGCCGGGAGTCCAGTCGGGCATGGATTCAATGACGCGGACGGCCTCCTCGTCGCAGCCACTGCCGATGCCACGCACAACCTGCACTTTGCCGATGCTGCCGTCCTTCTCGACGACGAACTGCACGAACACCTTACCCTCAATACCGGCCTTGCGGGCCAGCTTCGGATATTCGATGTTTTCCTGAACGTATTTGAGCAGGGCATCTGTGCCGCCTGGGAATTCCGGCATCTGGTCTACGACCGTGAAAACCGCCTGGTCCGGGGACTGCTCCGCTGGGGTCGATGCCTTGAGGGATTCGGAAGTGGATTGTTGTTCAGCGACCTTTCCGTTGCCGACGAAGTCGGTGCAGGAGACGATGAACAGAATGACGAAGAGCATGGCGGCGGCCCCGGCGAGGCCGGCCTGCACGATTTGCGATCTCGATGCGCTTCGGAACGTGTCGTCTTTCATGGCAGATATCCTCCTTCCTAGTTCATTTGGGGACGTGGCCATACCCAGGCTCAGGTCGGGTCCGGGCATCGGTGCGAGTGCGAAGCGGCCAATGAGTTGTGCGTAGGCCTTCTTGCTGATCGAGGGCTGGCCGAGCACCTCGATGTCGCACGACATCTCCCGGTGCGCGGCGACCTGGCAGCGAATGGCGGCTACGAACGGCCACACCGCAAATGCAGCTCCTACGATTTCCTCGATGCTGTGCAGCAGCGTGTCGTAGCGCCGCACGTGGACGGCTTCGTGGGCGAGGGCCATGCGGAGGCCGGTGTCGTCGTCGAGAAGCGATGCGGGCAGGATGATGGTCGGATTGAAGATGCCGGCGGTCATCGGCGTCGCGGCATGTTCTGCGATGCCCACACGCACGTCACGTCCGGGCAGCATGCGCCAGAGCACGTCGGCATATCGCTTGTCCAGCACCTCTTGCGAGGGCATGGGCCTGGTCCGTCGCGTCAAGCGGGCGAGGGCGGCGGCG
>DASSAV010000234.1:0-5092 GCA_035699265.1 Rhodothermales bacterium | reverse complement strand
GGGGCATCCATCAGGGATGGGGTACCACCGAACCTCTCAAAATAAGGAGGGCGGCTTCAGCAGGGAACGAACATGTGGTGAAAGGCGGCGGGTAGGTGGATAAGATATCGTGAAAACACGCTTGTGGTCAGTTGTCAGTTGGTGGTGGTGGGGGTTTGCTGTGGGGTTTGGCACAGATGGCACAGGTTTGTTGGTTGTCGGTTGTTGGTTGTTCGTGGGCAATTGCGCAGATTGCACGTCGAATGGGTGGTTTTCGGGGGTGCGGGGCGATGGCACACATTCGCCGTGTTTTGTTGTGCCGGGGTCGATATCGCCGTTTTCCGGGCATTTCGGCCGATTCGGATGGCACAACTGGCACAACGTTGACGTGATGTTCCGGTCTGCCTGTCGGGGGGCGGGCATGGCACACCACGCCGCTGCGTTCGGGTGTGCCGTGTCATACCAAAGCCGGATGATCCGTATGGGTAGGAAAAACTGCCAATCCTGGAGCAGATGCAAACCACCCCTGTATTTACCTTCGGTCAGTCGCTTCGCTCGAGTCTTCCTGTCCGGGAGGGAAGCCTGGTTCCGTCCGCTATTCTGTAAGGAACTAAGCGGATTTGGTATGAGGAGGTTGTGTTTGGGGATGAGCTTTCCCGGGGGATGTCCTTTCTTGCTCGCCCAAGAAAGGACCAAAGAAGGGCGACCGAATCGGAACGCGCTGAATCCCCTTCCCGACGCCCAGATCGGACCGAGCGGCGCGCGAGGGTTGCCGGTGGGCCGAATAGGGTTGGGGTGCTGCGCCACTCGCTCAACGCGCGGGGATTCATCCGGCGCGCGGTCCACGATTCGGTGAGCGGCAGAGAGCGAGGAGAGCTTCTTTTGCTCTTGCCATTCGTCAAGTGAATAACAGGATTTGGTATCAATCGGGTCTTTCGTCTCCATGGTTCTCCTCCTCACGTATTTTGGGGAAAAGGGTAAGGAGAAGAAGATGCGGGGGCAAGGTTATTTTTATAACCTACATATGTGTGCCGGGTGAAGGCATCCACCCATGTCAGACGTGAACCCACAGGGCACTGAAGCAGGCGAGGCGCTGCCGCCTGTACTATTCGGGACCAGGGCGGGGCGGAGCTTGGCCTGCATTATGGCGGACGGTGGCGTTGGCACTGGTCTCATTTCCGGTGTCCGGCGGTGTGGTCGCGTAGCCAGCGGATGGCGCCGTAGGTGTTGCGCCAGTTGGCGAGGCCGTCGATGGCGTATTCGACGGCCTCGTTCTCATCGCCGAAGCCGTGGTAGGCGGGCAGTTCCCGGGGCAGCTTTTTCTTCCCGAGGAGAAAGCCGGGCACGTGGGGGTTGTATTCGATGGCGGCATCCAGCGCTGTGTTGGCTTCCTCGTCATCGCCGTGCTGCCGGAAGAGGACCAACGCCCGGTTGTACTGCCAGCTGGCAGAGGCATCATCCGGATACTGCTCCATGAGTGCCACGAGCGCATCGTCGGCATCGACTTCGAGGAGCGCATCGGCCAGGATGTAACGGATGCCCTGGTTGTCCATCGGGTTCAGGCGGAGCATATCGACGAAGTGCTCAATGGCGGCTTCCTCTTCGTCTAACCCCCAGAGGGTTATGGCGAGTCCGAGCCGGGCGCGCATGTAAGGTCGGGTCTCCATGATCCCCCAGAAGTGACCGGCGTTCTTCTTGAACATTTTTGGCCCCAGCGCCCGTTCGCCGGCCTCGACGCCCTTCTGGTAGTAGTCTCTGGCCTTTTTCAAAGAGGTGGTCTCTGCTTCCGCCAGCACCACGTAAGCATCCGCGCAGTCGGGCGAAATTTCCAAAGCCTTGCGCGCCAATTGGACTGCCTGCGCGCGCGATGGCGCATCATAGGCCTGGTAGATGAGATCCTGGGCCTGGGAGAGGGGGTCGTCGTCATGGGGCATTTCAGGGATCGGCATCCCTTTGAACTGTTCGAGGAAGGCATTGGCCTCCTCGATGGTACCAAACTGCTTTTCTTCCAGCAGTTTGGTCATGTCACGCATCATTTTTTCCATCGAGCGCGGATCGAAGGGCGGGGTGGCGCCAGTGTCTTTTTTCTTGCTCATGGGTGTATGAGTGTTTGGGTGTAGGAGTGTTCACGTGTTCAAGGAGGTCAGGGATCCATTGTCGGTGGCGCTCGCCGGGAGGCTGATGAGGGTCGTCCCAGTGGTTTCAAAATCGGCGCTCGTTCATCAAGCTCATGAGCTTGCGCTTGCGGCCGTGCTGTTCCTTCAGGGAAGTAAGGTAAGTATGGCACTCGTCCTCCTGCCCGAGGCGGCGGTAGGCGGCGCGTGCGAGGGCAAGCCAGTCGACGGCATGGTGGTAGGCATTGGATTGGCCCGCATCCAGGATCGGTTCGGCCTGTTGTTTCGCCGCGCGGATCACCCACTCCGGCCGCGTTTCAGCCGCCGCCTCGGCCACACGCCGGACGAGCGCATAATGGGCAGGCTGCCGGTCGACCGCGACAATCGCATCGTCGATCATGCCTTCTTCCAGGAAGATGTTTACGCTGGCTTCGGGAGCGGCCTTTCGAGTGCGAAGCTGATCGAGCAGCCGTTCGCGGTACTGGGGCCAATCCGTTCCCATCAGGTTCTGAACCCGCCGGTAGGTGTCGAGCGCCGGCGCTTCGCTGAAGGCGACGAGGGCGGCTTCGCGGGCATCTTCCAGCCTGCCCATGCCCGCGGCCAACTCTGAGAGCCAAGCGGCAAGGATGGCTTTACCACGTCCTTCCAGTGTGAGGCCGTGTTTTGCGACGCGGAGCGCCTCTTCGAGCGCGCCCTGTTCACGGAGCACCCTGGCAAGTGCAGAGGCCCCGTCTACCCACGTGATGGAGGCAAGTCCTTTCTCAACTGCTTCTTCCGTGCGGCCGAGGCGTACGAGCATGGTCAGGTATAATTCGAACTGTCCTTCCGCTTCCGCGAGGCGGAGATATTCCTGATGCCGGCCCTGTCTGTCGAGGATTTTGAGCCTGATTTCGGCCAACTCGTCCGCATACCACGGGGCCTCGTCCGGCCACGCCCCTCGTTCGGTGATCTCGCCCCCTTCGAGCACCCGGCGGAGGGCCGGGTCGTCCCACCCTTCTTCCGCAGCGGCGACGGCGACCTGGAATCCATCTTCGATGCCATAGTCTTCGATCTCATCCTGCCAGGCCGCCAGCTTCTCCACCCAGTCCGCGCGTTCATCTGCCGACAGGTCAGCGGTCAGGAGGGCTTCCGTCCAGGCCGGGGCCAGGTCTACGAACAGGCCGGACGCCTCACCGTCAGAGTCGTCCAGGTTGATCCAGCCGTCGACGTATCCATCCGTGATCGCTTCGAGGTAGCGCAGGGCGTTGCGGCCGTCGCCCGCTTCGATGAAGGTCTGCGCCTGTTCGAGTTCCTTCCGTACCTCGTTGACGACCTCGCCCACGTGCCAGTACGCCTGCGAGGGCCTCATGCTATCGAGCGCGTGGAGGGTGGCCTGAACGCGCCGCCGGACGGCTTTCTCGTCGATGGCCGTCTTGCGCTTGCCAGACGGGTTAGGGTAGGCCGCCTGCTTCTGCAACCATGCCAGTTCGACGCGGGCGGTCAAGTCCGGGTCGTGGGCGGCCAGATCCCGCAGCACGTCGATCAACTGCTCGCGGCTCATATCCTGTAGCAGGATATCCAGGGAGGGGCGCTCGTCTACCGCGTCGGGGTCGCGGAGGCAGGTCAGGAGGACGGCGACGACGTGCTTGCACCAGCCGCCCCAATCATAGGGACAGCTACAGCCCGCTTCGGTAATACCGCCGTCGTCGAAGGTGATGCGCACCTGGTAGGGCTCGAAGCTGCTTCCTTCTACCTGTGCCTGGATCTCGCGGCCCCGCTGCACCACCGAAGTTACCGCGCCGGAGGCGTAGTAGTCCTGCCCGCGTCCGACGACTTCGGCGGATGCGTGTTGCCACAGGAACGCTTCTGTGAGGCCGGGGAGCATGTTCGGGAAAGGGGATTTCGGGAAAGGGAGAGAGGGAGAGTGTAAGAGAGGATGAAGGAATGAGAGAAGGAGGGGAGGAATGGGAGGCGGGGTTTCTTTGTGAAACGCTTCAGGGGAAGGACGTTTCCGGCTCGTTTTCGATTCCTGGATTTGTGGCCATGATGGCTTCTGCTACTTCCTGGAGGCGGGGGAGGAACTGATTCACTCGTTCGCCTCGTTGCTGGAGATCGGCGGGCGAAGTGATGCCGAGATCGCTTAGCAGATCGTGGTAGCCGGGACGGAATCGTTCCTGGAGCGCTACGGGCGCGTCGTGGTACAGCACTTTCTGGCACCTGGAGTACATGGCAAGGATCCAGAAGATGGCTTCGCGGTGAAGGCCGCGTTCGATCAGCGCCCGGCTACCGTCGACGGCGACCGGGCGGGCACCGTCGCTTATGTCGGATGCGAAAAAGAACGGCGTTTTTAGGACTGATTTGGCTGCGTCGAACACGTCGGCCAGTGCGGCGAGATGTTGCTCGGCGCGAGACTGGCTCATGCGGGCACAGCCCAGGAGGTCTAGCAGGGTTTCTTGGAAGTCGGCGCGACCGTAGTCTACCAGGAGCTCGCGGGTATCGACATAGCGGCGCCGGACGGTGGGATTCTTCAGACCGGCTACGAGCAGCACGTGCGTCGTTACGCCGGTGGCGAAGAGCCAGGCGGTTACGTGGTCGTGGAGAGGGGCGGGGTTCTGCAAGGATTCGAGGTTGCGCAGGATCTTGTCTCTGGCATGTTCGCAGCGGGCACGGACCCATTTGCGATTCGCAAAATCTCTAGCCACACGGGCCTGGAGGGCGGCCAATTGGCCGGTGGGATCGGAAATGACGCTCGGTTTACGAAAGCTGCCGGCCACGTGGGCGTTGCCGAGGACCTGTTCCGGCGACCGAACCTGATCCAGCGGCAGATAGGAGACGTCGAGCAGAACGTCGCGGTAGCGGATCTTGCCGGGCTTGACGGGTGGGATGGGGCCGTTGAGGACGATGAGGATATCTACGTCGGACGTTGCGGGGAGGGTGGAGTTGCCGGGGAGTCCGACGGTCGAACCGTGGTAGAGGGCGCCGGAAAAGCCGGGGAGGGTGGCGGTCTGCTCAAGCACCCA
>DASSAV010000233.1:0-20274 GCA_035699265.1 Rhodothermales bacterium | reverse complement strand
CCCTGCCGTTCCGGCAGTCCGGCTACGAACGTCGCCCCCGTTTCACGTGCCCACCGTTGAAGCCTCTGCGTCGTAGGTCCATCCGGTACCGATTCAGCGACGCGCTCCAGATCCTCCCTGCTCCGAAAAAAATAGCCGGACGCGAATAGCTCCGGCAGGACCATCAGGTCCGCATCACAGCCCGCCAGGAGGTCTCCAGCACGGCGCAGGTTGCCGGCTGTATCGAGGTATTCGGGGCTGTATTGTAGGAAGCCTGTTTTCATTTGCAATAACGGATTTAACTGCGGACCTGGTCCCTGTACCCCATAGAAAATACCGCACCGAATGCTCCCTTCCTCTCCTGAAACACCTCAACACGCAATCCGAAAAGTCAAGGTTATAAACATAACCTTGACGGGCCACACATATTGTTTTATATACCTACAGACATCCCCTAACTCGCACGTTCTCTGACGTACTGCATCCGGCAGAAACCGGTGGTGCCCCCACTCCGAGTGGCGGCGCCACTGGCACAACGTAAATCTCTGCCATCCTCCAACGACCCGCCGGGCAGATGGCCCCAGTCAGGGCCGGAGGGTGTCTCGCATCTCGAGCGCAATGGCACACTCCCGTGCCACCTGTGCCATCCGAACTGCCCTCAAAGCCCCGTAAACGCCAGATTCTGCTCCGCCAGAACAAAACACGTGAAGGTGTGCCATCCAACCCTCAATCCGCAAACCTTCAACCTTCTAACGTTCTACTTTCAATCAGAGTTGTGCCATCCGTGACATCCGATCCCCAAAATTGCCCCGAAAACGGTACTATCGCCCCCGGCACACACAAAAACCCACTGAATGTGTGCCATTCCCTCAAACCCTTTAACACCCGAACACGTGAACACTCCTGCATTACACGCGCAATCTGTTCATCCTTCAACCTGCCAACCTTCAACCAGAGTTGTGCCATTTGTGCCAGCCAAATCGGCCCGAAACGTCCAAAAAACGTCAGATTCACCCCTGGCACAAAAATCCACGCAAATGTGTGCCATAGCCCACGAACCACCATACAACTGGCGCGGTTCAGCCTGCCTGCATGCCGCTCCCGACCCACTCTCCCGAGCCGTCGGTATAACGCTCGTATTTCCAGATCGGCACCTCGCGTTTCAAGCTGTCGATGAGAAAACGGCATGCTTCGAATGCCTCGGCCCGGTGCGGCGTTGCCACGCCGATGAACACGCTCGGCTCCGCCAGCGGGACCACTCCTACCCGGTGTACGATGCAGCACCGCTTGACCGGCCACTGCTCCGCCGCCGCATCGACGAGGCGGCGCATCTCCCGGAGCGCCATCTCCGTGTAGCACTCGTACACGAGTTCCACCGTTTCCCTTTCGCCCGTGAACCTGCGTGTGGTGCCGATGAAGATGTCGATTCCACCGGCCTCGGGCGTGTACAGGAACGCACATTCGGCAGCAGCATCGATAGGCTCCTTCGATACCAGCAGCCGGACTTCGGGTGAGGTTAACGCTTGCATGTTCTTACCTGAGCGCGGTACGCGAGCTAATGGAGATGTGTTTACCCGCCGCTGACCGGGGTAATCAGGGCGACTTCGTCACCGTCACGCAACTGGCACGTGCCGTCGGCATACTCGCAATTAACGGCGATGCGTACGTGTGACCGGAGCGGGGCTGCGTGTTGATGTTCGTGGAAAAGGACGTCCACCGCATCCCCTGCCGTGGCACCGTCCGGCAGCCGCAATTCGACGCACCCGCGCCCGACCTTTTCCCGTAGAATGCTGAATAACATCAGCCGTACGTCCGGCATGTTTTGAACCTTTGCAGTGTGAACTGTGGGCTAACGAAAACGGATGGACTTAATGGGGTCGATGCGTGATGCCACACGGGCCGGTATGTACGACGCCAGCACACACAGAACGACGGCTACGACGGCTACCACGACGAAGTCTAGGGCATGCAACTCGATGGGCGCCGTCTTCATGTAGTAAGCCTCGGCGGGCAACGGAATGATGGCATACTGCTCCTGGAGTAGGGCAAGCACCAATGCAATCGATTCACCTACTACCGTTCCGATGGTGCCGATCAGGAGGCCCAACCACAAAAACAGCCGGCGTAGCGCCTTCGGTGCGGCTCCCATACTCTCCAGCACCCCGATTTCCCGGGTCTTCTCCAGGATGATCATGAGCAGCGTTCCTACAATGTTGAACGCCGCGACGAGAACGATGACCGCGATTACCAGAGGTATCACGCTCTGCTGGAGATGAACCCAGGCAAAAATGCCCCGCCAGACGTCGAAAATAGACCTTGCCAGCACGGGAAAGCCGAGAGAATCCTGAATGACCTCTGCTATCTTTTCTGAGCGTTGAGGATCTGCAATGGTCAGATCAAAACGCGTGACCTCGTTCGGCTGGTAGTCCAACAAATGCCTCGCTTCGCCAATGCTGGTGAAGACGTAAAGCTCGTCGAAGTTCTGCAGCGACGTCTCGTAAATGCCGGCGATATGATATTGGGCGACGCGCGGTCGGCCGGGCAAGGAACCACCTTCTCCCCCCTCCCGTTCTCGCGAGCGCATGGAAAAGGCCGTGATGACATCCCCGACCGACACGCCCAATACGTTCGCAAGGTCCCGGCCTACGACGATCCCCGCGTGGCCCGCTGAATCCGGTTGAAAGGAGGCCCGACCTGCGACGATGTGTTGCTGCAGATAAGAGGGCAACGCATCGGTTCCCCAGATTACTGCCCCATCGATGTCACGCGAAGATCTGCGCAAAAGCACGAAATCCTGCACGACAGGAGCCACAGAGCGAACCTCCGGAAACCCGGCCAGCTCCCGTTCTAACTCCGGGGCCCCCTCCAGCGGTGCATCCCGGTAATTCTCAACCTGGACGTGCGCGCCAAACCCTATGATCTTATCCTGGATTTCTCGGCTGAAACCACGAACGATGGAGAGTGAAAGCAGAAGCGCGCCCACACCGAGCGCAACGCCGCCTATCGCCACGTACGTGATGAAGCGAAGAAAGCCGCGCCCTTCTGCCTGTCCCCTGGCTGCACGCAAGTAGCGAAGCGCCATGTAATGTTCAAAACGCATAACGGCGACCAGTGAGAATGCTCAGCGAAACCTATCGGCTGCTAAAGCTGATGGCCCGTCGCAGGGACAGATGCCGGATACGGCGGGGAAAACAACGGGGGCGATTGGGGGTACATACTGCGATGCGGTGCATGACGTCGTCACTTTCCTGCTCAGCATTCTCGTCTGCCAGCTATGAACAATGCGCTTCCCCGTGTTCCCGCTCCCAGGAATGAGCCCGTACAGGATTACCGGCCCAACAGTCCGGAACGGACCAAACTTAAAGCGAAGCTCGAAGAACTCAAACGCGAACGGGTAGAGATCCCCGCCTTTATCGGAGGCGAAGAGATTTATTCCGGGAATACAGAACCCGTTTATGCGCCCCACGACCACGCGCTCCAACTCGGTACACTCCACCTCTGCGGTCCGGAACAGGTGGAGCGCGCCATAGCGGCGACACGTACGGTGCAGCACGACTGGGCCGCGATGCATTGGACTGACCGGGCATCGATCTTCCTGAAAGCAGCCGAACTCCTCTCCGGTCCGTGGCGCGATATCCTGAACGCCGCAACCATGCTGGGACAGAGCAAGAACGCATACCAGGCTGAAATCGATTCCGCTTGCGAACTGATCGACTTCTTTCGGTTCAACGCCTATTACATGCAGCAGATCTACGAGGAACAGCCATTTTCTTCGTCCGGCGTCTGGAATCGGCTGCAATACAGGCCGCTCGAAGGATTCGTGTTCGCCGTCACCCCCTTCAACTTTACGTCAATCCAGGGAAACCTTCCCACCGCGCCCGCGCTGATGGGCAATACGGTCATCTGGAAGCCTTCCTCTACGTCGTCCTACTCAGCCTACTTCATTTACAAGCTACTCGAAGAGGCTGGACTTCCTCCCGGCGTCATCAACATGCTGCCCGGGCACGGCCCGGACGTGGGTGACGCCGCCTTCGCTTCGCCCGAACTGGCAGGGCTGCACTTTACCGGATCTACGGCCACCTTCCAGCACATGTGGCGGACAATTGGCGAGAACATCGCATCCTACAAAGGATATCCCCGAATCGTGGGAGAGACCGGGGGGAAAGATTTCATCGTAGCGCACGGCTCCGCCGACGTCGAGGCCGTCGCGACGGCCATCGTGCGCGGCGGGTTCGAATACCAGGGCCAGAAGTGCTCCGCCGTTTCGCGCGCCTACGTACCGGAGTCGCTCTGGCCCGACATCAAAGATGAATTGCTTCGCCAGCTCAGCCAAGTCAAGATGGGGCCGGTCGAGGACTTCTCATGCTTCGTGAACGCCGTAATCGACCGCAAGTCCTACGATAAGATCACGTCCTATATACGGAGGGCGACCGACTCAGGAGACGTCGAAATACTCCACGGCGGACAATATGACGACACGAAAGGCTACTTCATCGAGCCAACGGTGCTGCTTACGAAAGATCCTCTGTACCGCACGATGTGTGAGGAAATCTTCGGTCCGGTCGTTACGCTGTACGTCTACCCCGACGACACTTACGTGCCCACTCTCGACTTGATCGATACGACGTCGCCTTACGCGCTAACGGGCGGGGTCTTCGCGCGGGACCGCTCCGCTATCGGCCTTGCGACCGAACACCTCGTCCATGCGGCAGGCAACTTCTACATTAACGACAAGCCGACAGGGGCCGTCGTCGGGCAGCAGCCGTTTGGCGGCGGGCGCGCCTCGGGGACCAATGACAAGGCAGGCTCTTACCTGAACCTGCTGCGGTGGGTCTCCCCCCGTACGATCAAGGAGACCTTTAGCCCGCCGCGCCATTTCACCTATCCGTTCCTGGAGCCAGGCGAAAGCGACCAGCCTGTCGAGATGGAACGTGGAGACGGGCACTTCTGAAACATCCGGCATCATGCCGGCCCAGGATCCATGCGCTCTGACGTTGCCGGTTCGGCGATTGACATCGGCAAGCCGCCGCAGAACGAAGTCCGTCGATTCACGAGCACGGCGCACCCTACCGACCAACCTCTTGCAGTCGTATTCGGGCAGGCTGTTCTGGGTCCGTTAGCGTGGATTCTGCTCCCTATCATGCTGCTGTCTCTGGTGACGGCTCTGGAACGGGCCAGCATATGGGGATTCGTCGTCCTGTGTTTCCCCCTGGGGCTGGCGGCTGCCACAGCGCTGACTATGTACAAGCTACAGGGTCAAAAGGCCGTGCTCTACGTCGCCGGTCCCGTTGCGGCGGTGGGTACGGTATGGGACGTGGCGCGGAATATCGGTCCGCGGTGGCATCCCGTCCTCGACGTGCGGGTCGCGCAGGATGCCGTTTTCGCTACACTGAGCGATACCACCCACGAATTCAACCGATCGGACTGGGCTGACTTTCCGGACCTCTTGGCATCCCTGGTGCATGCCCGTCATTCCTACGTACTTGAACTGCCCGAATAAGGCAGCCGACCTGTTTACTGACGCAAGCACGGCATATCCTATCAGCTATGATCGTCATCGACCGTAAGGCCTCAAGGTCCGTCAGGGATCAGATTGCCGAGCAGATTCGGTACCGGATAGCGAGCGGCCAGATACGGGTAGGGACCACATTGCCTTCCACCCGTTCACTGGCACGCCAACTCGACGTATCCTTTCACACCGTGCGGAAGGCCTACGAGGTGCTGGAACAGGAGGAGCTGGTCGTCTCGATGCCTGGAAGCGGCTACGTGGCCGTGGACCCGGCCCCACTGGGAAAGGCGGATCGAATCGAACGCGGCGCCGTGCTCGTCCACGACACACTGCAACAATTGGTAGGTTTAGGCTGCGATGAGAACGAGATGATCTCGTTATTCCACGAGCAACTGGATCTGTTAGAGGAAGTACCGCACGTGAAGCTGATCTTTGCGGGTCCGGTGCTCGAGCTCGCGGAGCTTTGTGCCCGTCAGATATCCGACACTTTGCAGCGACCCGTCGAAGCCGTGGCCCTGGACGAACTCGGCCTGCACCGTGATGCCGATTTCATCATCGCCCCCTGCGATCTTCTGCGAGCCGTTCTGGAACAGAACATCAAGAGCGATGCGCTCGCTGCCACCGTTTACCTCGGCCCGGACGTCTTAGAACGAACGGCCCGGCTCCTTCCCACGCAAACGGTCGGAATCGTGTCCAATGCTGCGGAGACCATTCCCGTCCTTATGACGCAACTGCGGCAGCAATCCGGGTTCGAGGGGAATATTCTCGCCGTTTCGATCAGCGAGGGCTCCGGAAAACTGGCGGAATTTGCCTCTCAGACCGACCTGCTCCTTTACACCCCGGCCTGCCGGCGTCGCTTACTCAGCATCCTGGAGGATACACGTGCGCACGCCATGATAACGCCGGTGGTGAGCCGGGAATCGCTGGAGGCCGTTCGTCATGCGGTTCCGGCCTAGAGATGCGCGGAGGGGGCGGGGCGAACCGACCGGCCCGCGAAGTTACCGCTGCGACTCATCCTCTGGGCGACCTTCGATCTCCTCCCCGTTGGCATCGAAGGCATCGCCGTTATGCGCCCGGCGGGCCGGATCGAGGTCGAGGTCTCCCGCCCCATCCCCTTCTTCACCCTGGCCGGCTTCAGGATCATCCCGGCCTTGCGAAGGATCATGGGTTTCCGCCGGTGTTTCGGAAGGGGGTTCTGCAACCGGCTGCGCTTCGAGCGGAGTTGGCCCAAGATCTGCGGATCCGTTCGGCTCCCGCAACATGTCGCCGGTGTCGCCGACCGGAGATCTGTCGTCCACTTGTTCCGTCGTTTCGGAGGAGGTGCCGGTTGCGACTACCCTGGGCGATGCGGCGGGGCGGGCGGGTCCCTCCTCCTCCTTTTGATCCGGATATTTCACCCTGACGTGGTAGATGCCGACCAGCATGGACAAAAACGTCTCGCGAATGACGTTGAGGTCGCGGAAGGTGAGGAGCGTATTGTCGAGTTGCCCGTCTTCAATACGCGCCTTGAAAATCATTTCGACCAGCGTTTCCAGACGCTTATGGGTGGGCTCGGACAGGCTCCGACTAGCGGCCTCGACCGAATCGGCCAGCATGAGGATACCGGTCTCCTTGGAATCGGGCTGCGGCCCCGGGTAGCGAAATTCCGTCTCCTGAACCGGCGGCTCATCCGGCCCGCGCATGTCCATCGCTTTCCGGTAGAAATATTCGATGCGGGTGGTTCCGTGGTGCATCGGGATGAACTTCAGGACACGCTGGGGGAGATTGTACTGCCGCCCCATCTCCAGGCCCTCCTTGACGTGGCTGGCGATGATGAGGGCGCTCATGCGCGGCTTCAAGTGGTCGTGCGGGTTATCGCCCGGACGCTGGTTCTCCACGAAGTATTCCGGCTTGAGCATCTTGCCGATGTCATGGTAGAGCGCCCCGACGCGCGTCAGCAGCGCGCTGGCGCCAATGGCATCCGCGGCAGCTTCCGCCAGGTTGGCTACCTGGAGCGAGTGGTTAAACGTGCCGGGCGCGCGGAGGCTCAACTCCTTCAGCAGTGGACGATTCGTATCCGAGAGTTCGAGCAGTGTGAGATCCGTCGTGACGTCGAAGACCCGCTCAAAGACCCAGAGGAGCGGATATGCCATGATGAGGAGGAATGAATTGATGCCGACGAGGAGCAGGTTGGACAGGAGGGCCCCTGTCGACGTGCCCTCGATCAGCCATCCGGCCACGAGAACCGTCAGATAACCAAGAAACACCAGCCCAGCACTGACGAAGAACTGTCCCCGGTTTTTGATATCCCGCACGCTGAAGACGCCCAGCGCCCCTGCGAGCAGCGTAGCAAAGGCAAACTCAAAATTGTAGTGCAACAGGTGTCCGCCGATGAGCGCGAGCGTCAGCGTACCGAACAGACCCACCCTGGAATCGAACATAACCGTAAGCAGGATGGATGCGATCGCAACCGGAACGGCATACATCGCTACGGAGGGCAGGCGGATCAGGATGGCGAACAGGCCAATTATTCCGGCAAATAACAGCGCAACCAGCAGGATTTGCCGGTTGTCGTCAAAGATCTGCCGGCGGAGGAGGTACAGGTAGAGGAAAAAGAGGACGTAGGTGGCAAGCGTCAGGAGAAGCTGTCCCAGCGATACCCGCCAGAAGATGCCAGGGCCGCCTTCTGCTTCCTGAACCCTTGCGAGCGAGCGCAGCTTGCGCACCGTGTTTTCCGTGACCTGTTCGCCTTCGCGCACGACGACTTCACCTTCCCGGACCACCCCGGCCGTTGGAGAGATCCGACGCTCCTGGCGTTCCCATTCACGGAGCGTCTCGCTCCGCATGTACTCCAGAGATGGTTGAAAGAGTACACGGAAAAAGGCATACGCCAGATTGGCGGCATGGAGATCGTTTGGGTGCAAGTGCTCGAAACGATTCTGCGCCAGCTGGTAGGCTTCGTCGAGCCCGATGACGCTCGCTTTCGCTACCCGGCGGTCCGTGCGGTCATTCTCGTTCCGAACGATGAGATCCTGGGTGGCGATACTATCGCGCGATAGGTCCAGTACCCCGGTCTGGAGGAGCTGGCTGCTGATATCATAGGCCTCCTGAAGCAGGCGGTCACTGAGAGGCGGGCCGGTTGGCTGTTGCTCCGGAGTGCTGCTAAGTTCGGGTACGCGCTGGATATAGGAGTTCAGGAGGATCCGCCATTGCTCGGGTGTCAGCTTGACCCTTGCCGTCCGCCGGAGGTCGAGGTACCGCAGCGAATCGCGGTTGGCCGCCTCTCTACGCCCACGGGCCAGATTGAGCCGATAGGCCGCGTACGCACGTTGGATGCGGTCAAGTTGATTTCCCAGGGTATCCCGGTTCGCTTCCACCTGGTCCCGTATCCCGGGCACTTCTCGGAAGTACGGCGGTACCTGGCTTTTGATCTGCTTCCGTTCCGCCTCGACTGCGCCCGGATCTTTATATAGGGCGAAATCGAACGGCGCGGTGAGCGTTTCCTGGCGCCAGACGTCGCCCGGGCGGACGAAGTAGTTGTACCGTTCCGTTCTCGGGAAGGCTGCCAGTGTGAGCACGATCAAGACGAGGAAGATCCCCGCCTTCACCAGCACGTTGCGCCGGGCCACCTGACGATCGTTGCTTCGCCCCCTTTCGAGGTTTTGCCCGACCGGTCGTGCTCGCTTCGGCGCCAGGCCCAATCTGTCTAGCAATGCCATATTGAACGGGGCGACCAGCCACTCGTCATGTGAAAATCTGCCCGCGAATTCGGGATTGTGCTACTGCAAACCCTGTTCAAGGATCATACCAGTGCGTTCTCAGCCTTTCTTCCCGATTGGTTTACCTATGCCGCAGCGCCAACAAGGATCCGACCAGGAGCGTTACCCCGGAGCCTATCACGGTGTACCAGGGCCAGGCCACGGACTTCAACCCCAACCTGGCTTTTTCGACTGCGGAAGGATCGAACGCAACGACCCACCCCTCGGCCGGACTGTACCAGACGCTGAAAATAACCCACGCCATGAAAACGATTGTCACTACAAAGGCGACAATCGCATCCATTTGCAAGCTCCGCCTGTTGATCAATCCGAGCAAAAATACGCCTAGCAGGCCGCCGTACGTATAGCTTGCGATCGCCAATCCCAGTTCAATGACGGGATTATCAAGGTCCGTGAACAGGTTGGCGAAGAAGATGAATACGATGCCCCATACGAGCGTCAGTATTCGAGAGGTGGTGAGGGCACTCTCGGCCTCAATGGTCCGTCCCGTGATCCGCTCGTAAAGGTCGAACATCGTGGAAGAGGCGAGCGAATTCAGCGAGGAGGACAGCGTACTCATGGCCGCCGCGATGATGCCTGCGAGGACCAAGCCCGATACGCCCGGCGGCAGTCCTTCGATGATGAAGCGCGGAAACACCTCGTCTGCCCGCGTGAGGCCAAGCTCCTGGACGCTGGCCCCGTTGTAGTGACTCCACAGGAGCAGCCCGAGGAAGAGGAACAGAGCAAATTGGGCCATTACGATGAGTGCGCTGCCCACCAGCGCCCTCTGGCTATCCCGCAGTGAGCGGCACGTCAACAGGCGTTGGACGATCAGTTGATCGGTTCCATGAGACGCCATCGTAAAGACGGCGCCGCCAACAACAGCCGTGACGAAGACGTAGGGCTCCGTCAAAATCGCGGTAAGGGAGCCAGAAAAGCTGAAAATCTGGGTCTTGCCGGCTGCCTGTGCTGCGGTCCACCAGCCCTCCGGAGCATGCACCAGCATGATGATCATTGCCAGGATCGCTCCGCCGACGTACACGAACATCTGCACGACGTCCATCCATACGACAGCCTTGATGCCGCCTATGAGTGTATAGAGGATCGTGACGATGCCGATGACAATGATGATCTGGAAGTAGCTGGCATTCAGCCCTGCTTGGTCCGCAATCACCTTTAACGGGATCGCGGTCGCAAAAAGCCGCACGCCATCGGCAAGGAGGCGGGTAATCAGGAATGTGACTGATGCGGTCGCGCGCATGCCGTCACCGTACCGCTGACCCAAAAAGGCGTACGCGGTCGTAAGTTCGCCCTGAAAATAACGGGGTAGGAAGACGATGCTGACGATTATGCGGCCGATGAGATAGCCGATGGTGATCTGAAAGAACGTCAGCGTTCCGCCATAGGCAATGGCGGGCGTTCCGATCACTGTGAGCGTACTCGTCTCAGTGGCGACGACGCTGAAGCAAACGGCCCACCACGGCAGATCGCGCCCCCCCAGAAAGTAGTCCGTCGCCGACCGCTGTGTACCGCCGGCCTTGATCCCGAAGATCGTGATCAGGACCATATAGGCTGCGATTACGCCGAAGTCTAAAGGTGTCAGCATAGGCTACTTCCGTGGTCGGTCTGTGCTGACGCCGTTCTGATGAGGTGACATACGTGCGCCTAGCGGGTGCCTCATTTAGATTGCCTGCTCGGTAATGCCCAGAAGGTTAAGCAAACCCGGCTCGTCCAACAACGCAATGCCGAGCTCTTTAGCCTTATCGAGCTTGGAACCGGCGCTCTCCCCCACTACGACGTAATGCGTGTTACGGCTCACGCTGCTGCTGACAGAGCCGCCCTGCCGCTTGATGAGCGCCTCCGCGTCGCTACGGCTCAGCGTCGGCAGCGTACCTGTCAGCACAAAGATTTTTCCAGAGACGGGCTCGTTTTCCTGAACGGCAGCAGGGGTCTCTTCCGGAAGCCTGATCGTATTGACCCCCAACGCTCGAAGGTCCTGCACCAGCTTCTGATTGTCATCAATGGAGAACCAGTCGATGATGCTCTCGGCAATCACGCGGCCAATACCGCCCACCGCCTCCAGATCCGCCTGCTTTGCCTCTGCCAGCGCATCCAGGCTGTCGAAAGCAGGTACGATCAGCTCTGCCGTCGTCTGGCCGACGTGCCTGACGCCGAGTCCGAAAAGAAGCCGGGCCAGTGAGCGGTGCTTCGACGCCTCGATCCCGTTCAGAAGGTTCTCGATACGCCGTTCGGCGAACCCTTCGAGCTTCAGCAGTTCGTCTTTTCGGTCGCAGAGGCGATAGATGTCGGAAAGGTGATGGATGAAGCCCTGCTCGACGAACAGAATGGCCAGTTTGGAGCCAAAACCCTCGATGTCCATCGCGTTTCGGCTCACGAAGTGCTCTACCAGGCGAATAAACTGCGCCGGACAGTCGGTAGACACGCAGTAATAATCCGCTTCACCCGGCAGCCGAACCAGCTTGCTGCCGCAGGCCGGGCAGCACTCAGGCATGTGCCATGCATCCGTCCCCGGAGGGCGTGCCTCCAAGATCGGACCGATGACAGCAGGGATCACGTCCCCGGCCCGCTTGACGGTTACCGTATCGCCGATCCGGATGTCTCGGCCGACGATGTAATCCTCGTTATGCAGGGTGGCCTGTGAGACGGTTACGCCTCCAATCTCCACCGGCTCCAGCACCGCCTCTGGCTTGATGGCACCGGTCCGCCCGACGTTCACTACGATGTCACGGAGAACCGTCGTGGACTCACGCGCGGGGAACTTGAACGCGACGGCCCATCGGGGGGCATTGGAAACGAAACCGAGCACGTCTTTCTGGGCATGATCGTCGATCTTGAGCACGACGCCGTCGATCTCGTAGTCCAGCGTCTCACGCGCGTCGGCCCAGTACTGGCAGAACTCGATGACTTCATCGATGCTCTCGAAACGCCTGGCGTTCGGGTTGACGGGCAACCCGAATTCCTTAAGCCATTCTAGCAGCTCCCATTGGGTAGGCGGGACGGTGCCAGTCACGGGACCGAGGCTGTAGGCGAAGAAGTACAGCGGGCGCTGCGCTGTGATGCGAGGATCGAGCTGCCGGAGACTTCCGGCCGCAGAATTTCGCGGATTGGCAAACGTTCGCTCTCCTCTCCCAGCCAGTTCCCGATTTAGCTGCTCGAAGCCACTTCGGCGCATGTAGATTTCACCACGCACCTCCATGAGGTCGGGAGCTACGAGGGACGATGCTCCGTCGCCGAGTGGAAGCTGCAGGGGGATGCTCTGGATGGTACGCACGTTCCGGGTAATGTCCTCCCCCACTCTTCCGTCTCCGCGCGTGGCGGCAGTATCCAGGATACCCTGCGTGTACGTCAGCGCAACCGCGAGGCCGTCAATCTTCAGCTCCGCCGTGATGGCAGGCTCCACTTCCGGACCATAGGCCGCCGCCAGCCCACGGCGGCACCGATCGTACCAGGCCCGGACTCCCGCCGGGTTCATGGCGTTTTGCAACGAGAGCAGCGGCTCCCGATGCCGCACCTTTTTGAACTTGTCGAGCGGGGCGCCACCTACGCGCTGCGTCGGAGACTCCGGTGTCACCAGGCCGGGGAAACGTTCCTCAATAGATCTCAGGGCCTGTATCAGTTCGTCGTACTCTACGTCTGCTACGACCGGCTCGTCGAGTACATAGTATTTGTGATTGTGTCCCCGAATGACTGCCCGCAGACGCTCCGAGAGCAAGCTGGCCGCCTCGAAATCGAGGTTGGCGAAAGCCGGCGCACGCACCTCTTCCCGCACTGCCCGGGTTGCCTCGATCAGATTCATGTAAGGAGTTGTGTGTACGGCTCCAGAAAGGTTTCTCAACCGGGGTTGCCCAGATATTCCAGGGCACTGTCCCTCGTGATCACAATCCGTCCCTGATCGTCCAGGTGGTCCGTCGGATACTGCGCTCCTTCAACCTGAAGCTGGATCTTCGGGATCTGACGCTCAATGATGATACGCTGAGTAGGCGTGAACGTCATGGACTGGCCATCCTCGATCCAGTAGGGGCGGCGGAGGTCGTCGTCGACCGTGACCTTGATGTTCTGTACGGGACCGTTTGCAGCGACGATGGAGACGTGCATCGTATCGCCGAGCGTGACGGGGGCGGCTACCGTTTCGCCGAGTGTATCGGCCGCCGATGGCGAGGCAGGCGTCGCCGAAATGGGCTGTTCCGGCACCGTTGCGGCTCTCTGTGAGGGTCCGATTGCCCAGAACAGGATGACTAGCACGACTACGACAGCAACTATGCCGGCGGCAGCATACAGCCACGCCCTGTTCGGTTCTTCTTCGAGCGTTGCGGGCTCAATGGAACGGTTGCGAGGGGGACGTGCTACCGGTTCGCGCTGTGCCGGAACCGGCGGCGGGGCAACGGCCTCCGACGGAATCGTAGCAGGTTCATCCAGGTCCGGCTCGACCAGTTCTACATCCTCGGGTTGGAGCGCTTCCCCTTGCTGCTGAGGCAACGACTCGGGCGGAGGAACGGGTAGGATAACGGGTGGAGGAGGTTCGGTCCGCGCCTCAGAAGCTTCCGGGGCCTCCGCTCGGGCGTCCGCAGCGGTTTCAGGTTCTGAGCCGACGAACGATTCTTGCTGCTGAACCTCGGGAGAAGCAAGCTCCTGAGCCGGGGGGATCCGCTGCTCCTGTGGCAGATACTCGCGCGCAAGCTGGTCCACGTATCGGCCTTCGAGAGCCTCGTCGAGCTGGGCCAGCGCCAGATCTGATGAAATCCCGACGACCTGTGCGTACGTGCGCACGAACGAGCGCAGGTAAACCCTATTGAACATGGGGTGGTCGAAGAGCCCCGTATGCTCGAACGAGTCGATCAGCCCGACCGGAATCTTCGTCTCATCGTGCAGTTCGTCTACCGTTATCCCCCGGTGTTCTCGAATGCGTCGGAGATCGGATGCAAACCGCATACCCGCATCGGCGTGGGAGCTCTCTGCCATTACGCACTCCTACAGTTGATTGTCAGCTACGGACGCGTGCTGCCAAAGAGGCAACGCTAGATATAAGGTAAGGTATGTTACGTGACGCTCACAATCAGCGCTTGACGAACCTCATCGCCCGATGAATTCGGCAGTAGAACTTCAGGGCGGCTAGGAACGGGGTTCAGCGCAGCGAAGGCTACCCGCCCTACCTAGGGGAGCGCATAGGCGAGCGTAAAGAAATCCTGCTTGGGATCCGCGTGGAGGCGGAGGACATTGGCGCGGGTGAGTAAGACGAGCGTCTGCGAAGCGAGTCGCTTCGGGATATTGGCGAGCGTGGCGAATTGTTCTACCGTGATCTGGCCATACGTCTCCAGGTAGCGCATCAAGATTTGCTCCTTCTCGCCAAACTCAAAGAGTACGCTCGCCTGATGTTTTTCGGTACGCATGATCCGGAGGGCTTCCCGGCTGGCCTCGACGCTCATGTCTGCTACACGCACGTAGGCGGTGGGTGTGCTACCGTCTGTCTCACTTATCAAGTAGTGCGGCTTGGAGGAGCTTTCCGGAACCGAGACCAGGATAACGTCACGCCGGGGCGCCACTTCCAACCGCTCTATCGTGTACTCAACGGGGGGCTCACAGTGGGTTCGGAGCGCCTGCCGGAGCGCGTACTCCTCTTCTTCGGCATCACGCACCCCAGTAATCGTTCCATCGTCGTCCACGCCGAGCAGCAGACGGCCACCGTGTGTGTTCGCAAATGCGATTACCTCCTTAGCGATTCGATCCGGCCTGGGGACCTTTCTCTTAAATTCGAGGGCGGATCCTTCTCCCAGTGAGATCAGTTGCGTGAGTTCCTGTACGTGCATCGTTATTAGCGTATCGGGCTGTAGCCCAGCGCGGCAGGTATGTGGTGGATCCGTCAGATTTGAAGTACGTGTGGCAGCCAATCTTCACGCTTCGCGGAACGAGTCATCAACTCAAAGACAGCTTCCTGGGGGTCTTTTCCTTCAAAGAGGATGCTGTAAACCGCCTCGGTGATCGGCATCTCGATGTGGTGGCGCCTCGCCAACTCGTGAACGGACCGGGTCGTCGAGACACCTTCAGCCACCATCGACATGCCCGCCTGTATCTCGGGCAGCCTTGCGCCGCGTCCAATCTGCTCACCGAGATAGCGGTTTCGGCTGTGCCTGCTCATGCAGGTGACGACGAGGTCGCCGATCCCCGTGAGTCCAGCAAAGGTTGCAGCTTCTGCTCCCATTACGAGCCCGAGCCGCTGGATTTCAGCCATTCCGCGCGTGAGCAGCGCCGCCTTTGCATTGTCGCCGTAACCCAACCCGTCGCAGATTCCGGCCGCGATGGCGAGCACGTTCTTGACGGATCCTCCAATCTCAACGCCGATAACGTCCAGATTGACGTACACACGGAGGCTCGGCGTCATAAACACAGACTGTACCTCCTGGGCAACCTCCTCGTCGGGCGCCGCTGCGACCAGGGTGGTCGGCATGTTCAAAGCGACTTCTTCCGCGTGGCTGGGCCCTGATAGGGCCGCAATCTGGCGGGCCGGAACACGGGTAAGCACCTCGGCCAGTACCTGGGTAGTCGTCAGCAGGGTCCCATTCTCAATCCCCTTCGCCACGGATACGATGAGGAGATCCTCATCCGCCGCGGCCTGCGCACCTTGCGCGACACCTCGAATGGATTGAGAGGGTATCGCGAACACCCACATGTCGCGGCCTTCGACAACGTCGAGGAGGTCCGACGTTATGGCAACGGAGCCGGGAATTGAGGCTTCCGGCAGGTACGTCGGATTGTGCCGTTCGCGCCGCATGCGGGCAGCCACCTCGGGACGCCGTACCCAGAGCCCTACTGCATGACCGGATTCTGCGAGACTGATGGCGAGGGCGGTGCCCCAACTGCCTGCTCCCAGAACTGCGATTCGCCTCACGTGGCACGCCTCCTTACTGTCTCGATCCCGAAATGCCGCCCGTGAACGGGTAAATACCGACCGCTACAAAGTCTGGCTACGGATACCAACGATCACCTGAATGGGTCCCCGTCCTCTCGCCAGCTGCGGCCTAACCGAGCTCGCCGCGACCGCGCATTCCCCTGGCGGGCCGGAAGGTGCGGATGCGACTTTCCGTGCCGTTCAACAGGCGCTTGATGTTCGCCCGGTGGGCATAGATGATTCCGCAAGCCATCACGATGCTGAGGATGAGCAGGCTCGTGTCCAGCGAATGGATCCCGAATACGTACCGCCGAATGGCGACGGTGGACGGAAACGCCACGGCGGCGATGATAGAGGCCAGGGAAACGTACCGGGACGACAGGAGCACCACCGCGAAGATGCCGAGCGTAATGAACATGGAGATGGGGGTGAGGGCCAGGAGCACACCCGCCGATGTATTGACCCCTTTACCTCCCTTAAAGCCTATGTAGACCGGATACATGTGGCCAGCTACCGCTGCGATCCCTGCGAGCAGGCGGACGACGGTTTCGATGTGCCAGTTCGCAATCCCATACGGCAACTCATCCAGTCGGATGGTGGCGATCACGCCGGCGGCGAGTAAGCCCTTGCCCAGATCCACTGCAGTGGAAAGGAGTCCGGCTTTCCATCCGAGGACGCGGAAGGCGTTGGTAGCTCCGGCGTTTCCGCTGCCGTGGCGGCGGACATCGATCCCATAGAAAGCACGGCCGATCCAAACACTTGCCGGCACGGAGCCGACCAGATAACTCAGTACGACGATGACGACGAGGGACAACATGATCGTTGCGGTATAACCTATCGTAGGTGAGGCGCTGACAGAAGCAGCATGCTATGGGTGTTTTTGGAGCACATACCGATACCTTGTTTCCTCGTGGCAGACAGGATGTTCCGGTTGCCCCACAGCGTCCATCATTGAGCAACTACTGTTCCAATGAGGCGCGGCCGTTCGCCCAACCCGGACCATACGGCCACCGCGGTATCGACTTGCTCTGCCGCCACAATGGCTATGCACCCGATGCCCAGGTTGAAAGTTCTACGCATATCCTCTTCCGGGACATTGCCCAGACGCTGTATCAGGTCAAAAATGGCAGGACGCTCCCAGGCGGTATAGTCCACCTCGAGCGCCTGTCCTTCACGAAGCACTCTTTCCGTATTGCCGGGAATGCCCCCGCCCGTCACGTGGACGAACGCATGCGCCAGACCCTCACCCGTGAGCGCCTGAATCGCATGCAGGTAGGAGCGATGAACGCTCAACAGGGCGTCGCCCACAGACCGGCCCTCCAGTTCTTCCGGTGTGGCATCGGTGTCGAAGTGCTGAAAGAGCACCTTGCGCGCGAGGGAATACCCATTCGTGTGCAGACCTGTAGAGGGAAGCCCCACGAAAATGTCACCGACCTCCACCCTGCTCCCGTTCAGAATCTCCGTCTTTTCTACAATACCTACAATCGTTCCGGCGAGATCGTATTCGCCGGGCTCGTACATGTCCGGCATTTCGGCCGTTTCGCCACCGATCAGGGCGCAGCCATTTTGCCGGCAAGCAACGGCAAAGCCCGAGATCACCTGTTCCGCTACGTCGGGATGCAGTTTTCCGGTGGCGAAATAATCCATGAAGAAGAGCGGCGTGGCCCCGCATACCGCGATGTCGTTCACGCAGTGGTTGACGAGATCCTGGCCTACGGTATCGTGGCGATTCGAACGGAAGGCCACCTTCAGCTTCGTGCCTACCCCATCCACGGAGGAAACCAGGACCGGATTCAGATAGCTGCCTATCGGGGGCTCGAAGAAAGCCCCGAAGGCGCCGATGTCGGTGAGAACACCCGGCGTAAAGGTCTCGCGAACGATCGGCTTGATTCTGCGGACGGTCTCTTCACCGGCGTCAATGTCTACGCCCGCTTCTCGGTAGGTGAGCATCTATGAGCAGTGCTGCGTTAGGTCCTTCGTTGCAACCATGCGGTCAGGGAGTCCGGTAAATTCGGCAATTTGAGACGAAAAATCACCGGGGATGCGAAGATTCTCTGTGAGTAGTCGTCGGTTGTTGCATGTTCGCGGGTTGGGGTTGGCACGAATGGCACACATTTGCGGGTTTTTTTCTGTGCCGGGGCAGATCCGGCGTTTTTGGGCCGTTCAGGGTGATTCGGATGGCACAACTGGCACAACTCTGATCGCAAGTCGAAGGTCAACAGGTCGAAGGTTCGCCCCTTGAGGGTTGCTTTGCAGGTTGGGGGTTGGCGTGGATGGCACACATTTGAACGGTTTCTGTGCCCGTGATGATTCGCCGTATTCGGGGCATTTCGGGTGGATTGGGATGGCACAAGTGGCACACGGTTGTGCCATCGGGTTCGGGTTGTGCACACCTTCCGGCCCTGGCGGGCCTCCCTCGAAGAGAGGGGTTGCGGATGGCACAACTGGCACACCTTTACCGGGATTTCAGCATGTCAAAGTACGGGGTAGCGGTCGAGAAGGAGCGTGGCGGGAAACCGATGAGCCGCTCTCGCACGTGCGGAGCGGCTCATCGGTTTCGGACGATCCTTTTCGTTGGCAGGGTGGCTTACTCGGAAAATTCGTCCACCAGTTCAGGCGTGTCTCGTTGTGCGGGCAGCATCCCCAGATTCTCCTTTACCATGTGCTTGACATCTGCGGCCGTCTCGGGGTTGTCGCGGAGCCACTGCTTCGCGGCTTCGCGCCCCTGTCCGATCTTAGTATCCCCGAAAGCATACCAGGAGCCGCTCTTCTGAATCACATTCTGGTCGACGGAAAGATCGATCAGCTCGCCGAGCGACGAGATTCCTTCGCCGTAGATGATGTCGAACTCAGCCTCGCGGAAGGGCGGGGCGACTTTGTTCTTGACGATTTTCACGCGCGTGCGGTTGCCGACCACCTCGACGCCGTCCTTGATGGCCCCAATGCGGCGAATGTCCATGCGCACGGACGCATAGAACTTGAGCGCGCGGCCGCCACTGGTCGTTTCCGGGCTGCCAAACATCACACCGATCTTCTCACGGATCTGGTTGATGAAGATTAGCGCCGTCTTGGTCCGGTTGATGGAGCCCGTGAGCTTGCGAAGGGCCTGGCTCATGAGGCGCGCCTGGAGGCCGACGTGGCTATCGCCCATGTCCCCCTCAATTTCGGCCTGGGGCACGAGCGCGGCCACCGAGTCGATGACGATGACATCGAGCGCACCGCTACGGACGAGCATGTCGCAAATGTTGAGGGCCTGCTCCCCGGTATCCGGCTGTGAGACCAGGAGGTTGTCCACGTCGACGCCCAGTTTGGCCGCATAGGTGGAATCGAAGGCGTGCTCGGCGTCTATCATGGCGCACGTGCCGCCCAACCGCTGCGCCTCCCCCATGATCTGGGTGGCCAGCGTCGTTTTGCCCGACGATTCCGGGCCATAGATCTCCATCACGCGGCCTCGCGGAATACCGCCAATGCCGAGGGCCGCATCCAGGGCGAGCGAGCCTGTTGGGATGGCGTCGATGGCGACAGGCGGCGCATCGCCGAGGCGCATGATCGCGCCCTTGCCGAACTGCTTCTCGATCTGCTTGACCGCGAGGTCCAGCGCTTTCAGTTTTGCCGAGTTGTCAGTCATGGATTTCTGCTCAGTGAAAGAAGTATGCGATATAAAACGGTTTCGTTCAGACGGAAGGACGAGCAAAGTACGGTTTCCCCCTGCCATCCCCGTGTCACAGTGCTCGGGATCCACGTAAAAAAACGTTAACTGCTGCATTGAACGCGCCCGTGGTCTTATATGACACCGTTACTTCGTGGATATAACCTACGGGGCCTGGATTGACAGCGGTGTGTCACACGCGCAGGGGGAGTCAAAAGTTGGGTTCTTTGTTCTTTGTGCTTCGTTCTTCGTGTTGGTCTGTGTTCAAGGGGTGTGGGAGTATGGGCGTGTGGGCGTATGGGGGATCGGAGAGATCCTTCACTCCGTTGCTCATGACATGAGATGCTGAAACGAGTGATACCAGTTCTCGGAAACGATTGTGCATAGTCACCCAGGGATCGCCAGCGTATGGGAAAGCAACACCCTCCGGCCCTGGCGGGCCACCTCCCTCGGAGGGAGGAGTTGAACGCGCTTCGCTCTTTCCAAACAGTCTCCC
>DASSAV010000232.1:0-5381 GCA_035699265.1 Rhodothermales bacterium | reverse complement strand
GCGCGTCTATCGCAATCGTTACTCCTATCAACGCATTGCTAAATACACTACGTGGGTCTACACCATTGCCCGCAATCTCGCCCTGTCGGAATATCGCAAGCGGAAGTCTCGCCAGATGTACTCGCTCCAGTCGATGACACGGGACGACGAAGAGTATCAGGTCGAGATCCCCGACGATACGCATACGCCGGACCGGTTTACCGAAAGCAAGATTCAGGACAAGCACATCCAGGAAGCGCTCGCCAGAATACCCGAGGAGTTTCGGGAGGTGGTCGTGCTGCGGGACGTGCAACAACTCTCCTACGAGGAGATCGCTCAAATCACTGGCCTGCCGATGGGGACCGTAAAGAGCCGCATCCACAGAGGGCGCTCTGCTCTGATGCATCTCCTCTCGGACGTCTACGAAGCTTAGCGGTCGGGGGGAGTGGGTCACGCCTCTAGCAGGTAGGCGGCGAAAGTGCCTATGCCTGTTCGCATGTCTTCCGGGAGCCGCTTGTGAGGGCGGGCCATGCCCGGTCGACGCACGTCTCGGACCAACTCTCCCTTCCGATGGGATGCCGTTCGGAGATGTGGGTTGGCCACTGCCGTAAATTTTTGAATCGACACTACGATTCGGGAACAATGCTGCCTGAAAAGATTTTTAGCCAAAGCTAAAAAATTGCAGTTGTCTTTCGTCCGTGCAACTTCTGATGGACGAGAGGAGCTCCCCTTAAAGGCGGAACGTCCCATGAGGTCCGGTCGACACGTAAATCCTTCTCAACGAGAGGCCGACGCTATCTCCAGCCTGGAAGAAGAGGACGGAAGTGTGAAGGTAGAGCGGAGCATCTCGGAGAGCGCTTCGCGCGAAGTCGGGAGCACCGATCTGACGGTTGACACGGACACCCGATCAGGAATACACCCGGCACGTATTCGCGACAGCTTTTCCGGGATGACCTTTCGCGAGGTGCTGTCTTTCTTCGGCCCTGGCTTTCTGATAAGCGTCGCGTACATGGACCCCGGCAACTGGGCCACCAACATCTCGGGGGGTGCCGAGTTCGGCTCGGCATTGCTCTGGGTCATCATAGCCGCCAGCCTGCTTGCCATGGGAATCCAGGTCGTGGCGGCGAAGCTGGGCATAGCGACCGGGAAAGATGTGGCGACGCTCTGCCGCGAGCGCCTTTCGCGTCCGGTCGTCATCATGTTGTGGATCGCGGCGGAACTCGCCATGATCGCGACCGATATGGCGGAGATCATAGGAGCGGCCATCGGTTTCAGCCTCGTTTTTGGCCTGCCGTTGTGGGCGGGAGGCATACTTGCGGCCATAAGTTCATTCGCCCTGCTCGGAATTCGGACGGCGCATCACCACGGCTATCGCGTCGTCGAGTATGTGATCATGAGCCTGGTCGGTGTGGTCTCTCTCGCTTTCATATTCGAGATGGTGCTGGCCCGTCCGACCGTCGAGGTTATCGCCCAGGGGCTCATCCCGTCGATTCCCGACCAGAGGGCGCTCTACGTCGCGATCGGTATCCTCGGGGCCACCATCATGCCGCACAGCGTTTATCTGCATTCCACGCTGGTTCAGGAACGTCGCCGGAAGCTGATGCACACGATGGGCGATACCGAGCGTGCGCACCGACGCCACTTCCACCTGGAAAGCCTCGACACGATCTCAGCCCTGTTCGCGGCCATGTTTGTGAATGCCGCCATGCTCATCGTGGCTGCCGCCGCACTCATGGGGACGGGTATCAGCACTCTGGAAGAAGCCTACATTACGCTCCAGCACGTCTTTGGGACACACTCCAGCCTGGCTTTCGGCATTGCACTTATCGCCGCCGGGTTGTCCTCCTCGCTCGTGGCGACGATGGCCGGGCAGACCGTCATGGACGGTTTCTTGAACCTTCGGATAAGCGTCTGGCTCAGACGCTCCGCCACCCTCATCCCAAGCCTCATCATCGTGCTGATCGGATTTGAGCCGACGGGAGTGCTGGTGGCGTCGCAGGTCGTATTGAGCTTTGAACTCCCGTTCGTGCTCATTCCGCTCCTGATCTTCACGCGCGACAAGCAAATCATGGGAGCTTTTCGAAACCGGGTGAGCACTGACTGGGTGCTCGGGGCAGCCGTCGGTTTCATCACGCTTCTGAATGCGTGGCTGATTTACTCGTCTTTCTTCAGCTAGAGCATGCTCCGGTACGAGGTGGGAGTGTTCCCATCTCCTGCATCGGAGAACGCCCGGGGCAGGTAGGATTCGATGTCCGGGCCTTGCAAGGCCTGCTCCGCGTGCTGGTTCAGAAGCAAGATGCTGATGCGGCGATTGGCAGGATCGTAAGGCTCGCTCGGAATCAGCAGCGACGTAGAGGCCAGGCCCTCGACGCGAAGGATCTTGCCTTCCTGAATGCCGCCGGCCACCAGTTCGCGGCGGGCGGCGTTAGCCCGATCGGCGGAAAGCTCCCAGTTGCTGTAGCCACTTTCTCCCCCTGCATACGGAAGCGCGTCCGTATGGCCCGATACCGTGATCCGATTGGGTACGTCGTTTATGTACTGGGCGAGTTTGTGCAGGATGTCGACCGTGTACGGCTGCAGGATGGCGCTGCCCGTATTAAACATGGGGCGGTTCTGCTTGTCCACGATCTGAATGCTCAGGCCGTTCTGAGTGAGTTCGAATCGTAGCTGGTCCTTGAACTGCTTGAGGAGGGGGTCGGTTTTTACCTGCTCTTCCAGTTCCTCGCGCAGCCGCTCGAGTTGCATCGTCTCATAGTGTCCGGAAAGAGAGTCTGAACCGGCTGCCAGTACACCCGGATGGCTGCTCCCGTCGCTCTGCGACATGATTTGATCCCCACCCGGCTGCTGCCCCTTCGTAAGTATGCTTCTCAATGGGCGTTTAAAGTACCCCGCAACTTCGGCTCGCTCCTTCGGATTTACGCTGGCGAGCAGCCACATGAGCAGGAAGAACGCCATCATTGCCGTCACGAAGTCGGCGTAGGCTACCTTCCAGGAGCCGCCGTGGTGCTTGTGGCCGCTCTTCTTGACCTTTTTGATTATGATGGGGCGCTCAGACATGGCAAATCATCGATTCTAACACCAGCACTTAAACAGGAAAGCGAGCCGACACGAAGGCTATTTGCGTTTCACGTGCGTTTCTAACTCCGAAGCAGACGGGCGCTCGTCTGAATAGAGCACCTTGCGGCCGAACTCCACGGCCACAGCCGGCGGATAGCCATTGAGGAAGGTCAGAAGCGACACCTTGATACACATGAGCAACTTCGTCGACTCGTTCAGCCGGTGCTCCAGGAGCGAGCCGATCGGAGCGACGAAGCCGTAAGCCAGGAGAATGCCCAGGAACGTGCCCACGAGCGCACGCGCGATGAGCATGCCGAGTTCTTCAGGAGGCGCGCCCATGGATTCCATCGTGTGCACCACCCCCATCACGGCTGCCACGATGCCGAAACCCGGAAGCGAATCCGCCATCCTGGAGATCGCGTTGACCGGTACTTCCCCCGCCTCGCGGTGGGTATCAATTTCCTCGTCCATGAGTTGCTCCAGTTCCATCGTCTCCATGCTCCCACTCACGATGAGGCGGAGATAGTCGGTCAGAAACTCGACGATGGTGGCGTTCGCCAGAACGGCGGGATACCGCTGAAAAACGACGCTGTCCTGTGGGTGGTCGGCATCCTTTTCGAGCGTTATGAGACCCTCGCGCCTTGCCTTTACCTGGATATCGTACAGCAGGCCGAGTATCTCCATGTGGAGCTCCTTGGTATAAATCGACGGCTTCAGGAGCAAGGGCAGCGCGCTCGCGGTTGCTTTCGAGACTTTGATCCCATTGCCCACGACGAAAGCTCCTGCCGCCGCGCCGGCAATAATCACCATCTCGAACGGCTGGAACATGGCCGCGAGGTGGCCTCCCGAGAGGGCGAAACCGCCGAACACGGCTACGATAATGATGCCATATCCTATCAGAACCCACACAGTGGATGTCTCTTCTTTGTGGTGGTACTAAACCAGAAAGTCTTTCAATACGTCTACACCCAGGCACAGCGCGCCATGCCTGCGAATGCTGCGGCACGTCAAAATCCATGCCTCGTACACAGGATCGTCGCCTCATCGCGATGCGCGGGTACCCGGCGATGCCTCACGCCATCTCCTCTCCCTGAATCGGCGCAAAAGCGCAAGACTCAAATGAAGATGTGCTCGAAAACGGATGTTCTGGCATCTGTTCGTACCCAAGGGAGGCCGCGAGGGCAGCAAGAGAAGTGCGACCGGGTCTGCTACGCGTGCGGCCGGCGAGGGCCCATGTAGGAGCCGACCAGCAGAGATCCACAAGACAGCCTCATCGATGAGGTGCCGTCCTTCCACGTAAAGCTCCTACTTTCCCCCAAAATCGAAGGGTATATTGGGGGGATACAGCCGCACTGGTCTCGTTACTTTATGAAGATCCTCGCTCTCGCCTGCCTGCTCCCTTTGCTGCCCCCCGCAGCTCGCGCCCAGCAGACCGTCTCAGGGACGGCTACAATGGATTCGTCGACGTGGCTGGTAACGGCCGGTCCGTTCGAGCGAATCTATGATCCGAGTACCGGCGAACAGGAGGCCTGGTACGTAAACGACCACACGTTCGTCTATGGCCCCGGCGGTGCCTGGCACCTCTTCGGCATCACGCATGCGGAGCCAGCCGATCCCATGGACGAGGACCATTTCGCACATGCCACGGCGGACTCGCTCCTTCAGAGCCCCTGGCGTAAAGAGCCCTTTGCACTGGACGCCGAATGGGATCCCTGGCGGGAAGTCCACCTCTGGGCACCCTACGTGCTGCTCCACGACGGCTTGTACTACATGTTCTACTGCGCCGGGGACACGAGCCACGCTCGGTACAAGATCCACCTGGCTACGTCACCGGACCTCCGTACCTGGGCGCGGCACCCGGCAAATCCTGTCGTCGTGGACGGCTACGACGCGCGTGATCCTTTCATCTTGCGTGTCGGCGATCGGTGGGTGATGTACTACACGGCGACGAGCGAACCTGATAGCGGCCGGCACGTGGTGGCCTACCGCACGAGCACGGACCTGGTACACTGGGGAGAAAGGCGCGTCGCCTACGAAGATGAATCGAGCGGCACCTACGGCGGGCCGACGGAGTCGCCTTTCGTCGTACGCCGGGGCGTGTACTACTACCTGTTCATCGGGCCGCGAAATGGCAGGGCGAGCGAATACGTAGGTACGGACGTATTCCGCAGCCGCGATCCGTTCCACTGGACGTACGAGGACTGTGTCGGCCACATCCGCTCGCATGCGGCGGAGGTGGTCCGAGACATAGACGGGAAGTGGTACGTCAGCCGCGCCGGCTGGGGACAAGGCGGTGTCTATCTGGCGCCACTATACTGGAAGGACGGCCTCGATGAGAAGCCCAC
>DASSAV010000231.1:0-17706 GCA_035699265.1 Rhodothermales bacterium | reverse complement strand
GCGCCGCCTCCGATCTGTACGGGGCCAACGTGAACGGCGCGGGAATTACGACGGGGGATTCTCATTTCAGCAAAAGTTAGGGTCTGGCACTTCTCGCGCTTTCGTACGAATACTGTGCCTAAATGCTCCGCTTTCGATTTTGGATTTTTGATTGCCGATTTTGGATTCAAATGCCCACCCACCTGAATCAAAATCATTCGCGCCAGCGGAGGCGGGCGACGAGGGGGCGGTGGTCGGACAGGACGACGTCGGGCACGTGGGCCGAGACGATCTCCCACTCAGGGCTGGCCAGGATGAAGTCGATTCGGAATAGCGGGATGCGGGCGTGCCAGGTTGCTCCCCAGCCGCTCCCGGCTGCCTTGAACGTGTCCGTCATACCCTGTGCGATCCGGTGATAGGCCCAACTATGGGGGATGTCGTTGAAGTCACCGCTGATAATGACCGGCAGCTTTTCACGCGAGATCATCCGATGGATCTGTTCGGCTTCCTGCGCGCGGGCCATGAACGCCTGTTTCGATCCGGCGAGGCGTCGTAACCACGCCCGCGGCGTGATGCTGCCTACGTCCTTCGTGTCGCTATCCGGCGCATGGTACGACTGCAGGTGGACATTGTAGTGGACGGCTCCCCTGCCCTGCCACGTGAACGGCGTGCGCACGACGGAGACTTTTTCCACGGCGGGAACCGTGTGATGGAGCGGGATGAGCTCCAGCGGACCGAACGCCACCTTCCCGGCGACGGGCTGCGGGATCAAGACCGTTCGCGTAATGTGCGCCGGACGCGCATAGGTATAGCCTTTTTCGCGCGAGATGACCCTGATGTGATCGCTGAGGCCGAGCTTCTTCGGCGTCATGTACAGGTGGATCTCCTGGAGCCCGATCAAGTCGGGTTCCTCCACGTCGACGAGCGCCTCCAGTGCGTTTGCCCGTGCGGCGGCGGTAGCGCCCACCAGGTCGGGACCCGGCAGGTTGAAGGTCATGATCCTGAAGTCACCTGGCTCCGGCTGCAGGGCACCTGCTACCGCGCGCACCGGAGCGAACCGGATCAGGATGAGGACCAGCAGGACCGTGTGGAGGGCGACGAGGATCCACCGGCGCGTTGCCAGCACGAAAACGAGCGCCAGGACGACGGCGAGGCTCAGGTAGGGAAGCACGAGGGCAAACAGGCCCGGCCACCAGAGCGTCGCCGGAGGCACGTACCAGGCGCTGTAACCGAGTAGAAAGGCGGCTACGAGGAGCAGGTCACATACCAGAAACAGCGTCCAGAAAAGTTTGCGCACCCGACCTCCATAGCCGCGCTAGCGGCGGCTCGCCTCGTAGAGCAGGCGCTTCTCTTCGTCGGAAAGCGACTCATACCCGTCCGAGCTGATCTTATCCAGGATGCGGTCGACTTCGAGCTGGAGTGAGTCCCGGTTTTTCCGAAGTGTCGGTTCGGCTTCCGGGCGGGGGCGTGCGCTGGAAGGGTGCGTCCGTTTGGGCGTCTCGGCGCGGCTGCCGAACCATCCCTCCATTTTGCCGAGGATGCTTTCTGCGGGTTGTTCACGCACCGTCGCCATCCGGTGCCGTGGAACGGTCCGCTGACGCAACGGGCGGAAGAAGACGCGCGCCCAGGCACTCAGTTCAAGACCCGAGCGCTCCGCCTTCGCGAACAGGAAACCGAAGAGGACGCCGCCGATGTTCGCGGCCACGCTCGTGGGCCCGCCCTGTACGAAGAACAGGAGCTCGATCACGACGACGGCTGCCACGAGGTATACGAGCCGAACCGCGCCGATGAACAGGAGGCCGATGCTCTTTTGCGGGTAGAAGGTCGCGACCGCAGTCATGATGCCGAGCACCGCCGTACCGGCCCCGCTGATGAATGGGAAGCCGGGCATCCACAGGTTGTGTACGGCTACCGCGATCAGGCCGCCGCCGATCCCGGCGATGATGTAGATGGCCAGCAGCCGGTGCGAGCCCTGCATCTCTTCAAAATCCCGCCCGATCCAGACGAGCCAGAGCATGTTGAAGAGAACCTGAAGAAAGCCCCCGAAGCCGAGATCCAGGTGCAGGAAGTTGTACGTGAGGAGCTGCCAGGGCTCACGGACGACCTCCGCGAGTTGCGGGTGGAGCGCCAGATGGGCTTGCACGAAAACGCCGGTGACCGCGAAGCGCCCGAGGAGGAGCAGCCACAGCACGTAAAAGACCACGTTGATGGTCAGCAGCGCCCGCGTGGCAGGCGGCTGCATTTGATACCACGCTCTAAATTGATTCACGGCAATACACTGCTTTGTACGGCCCCGCATGCGAAGATTCGTGCGGCTACCGACGTTCGTGCGGGTAGCACCGACCCATGTTACGCGGTAGAGACACTGCGGTACAACCTGTTACGGCAATCTGTACGGAAGGTTTTACAAGTTTGCAACTTGCGGCGAGACCCGCGAAGCAAGGAAGCTGCCTATTCGTGCTCGCCCTATGGCGTGGTAGTGCCTGGAGGATGGCGCCGGCGTGCGGGATGTCTCGGCTTCGCTCGACATGACATGGATGAGGTGGGTGCTGGGTGGGGGGAGGTGATGCGGGTGAAGCTTGCTACCAGTACATGGTCTGCTTCGGGCGGACCGGGAGGCGGCCGCGCCAGTACTGGATCAGCACGAAACCGAAGAGCATTCCGCCCAGGTGGGCAAAGTGCGCCACCCCGGCTTCCGTCCCGGTGACACCTGTAAATAGCTCGATGGCCCCGTAGAGGATCACGAAATATTTCGCTTTCATCGGGATGGGCGGAAACAGCATCATGATGTACTGATTGGGAAACATCATCCCGAAGGCCAGCAACACCCCGAAGATGCCGCCAGACGCGCCCAGCGTCGGGATGGGGGTGCCCCACATCACGATCATCTGGAGGAGGCCCGCCCCGATCACGCACACGAAGTAGAAGATCGCAAAACGGCGCGAGCCCCAGCTATTCTCTACCTGCACCCCGAACATCCACAGGGCCAGCATATTGAAGAAGATGTGGGCGAGGCCGCCGTGCAGGAAGCTATAGGTGACGAGTTGCCACGGCCAGAATCCTGGAATCGGACCGTAGGTGCCGAAGATCGTGTACCCCAGGTCGGGCGCTCCAGGCGGGTACAGTGCCAGCGCGTTCAACACCCAACCCAACCCAACCGTGTTGGTAGCTACGGCCACGTACTTGGCCAGGTAGAACAACACGTTGATGATGAGCAGATTCTTGATGACGGGCGGGAAGACCGAGAACTGCGTCGGGGGTCGGTAGGAATCGTACATGCTCTATATCTAGAATTTCTGAAGTCGTGCTGCACCTCGTGCGCGGCGATCCGGATCTCCTCAACGCACGTCGGGTTTGCCGTTATAGGGAAATCGGTTCTTCAGGTTGCGTTCTTGCTGCCAGCATGCGCCCGAACGTCGGCGGCTGGATGAATATAGGCAAACCCCGCGGCTCCGACGCCCGTGTGAAAGCGGTTCGTACCTGTCCTCGGAAAAGGCGGTGCATGAGGAGGAAACGACCGCAGACCACCGACGGCCGACCGCCGCCGCACGGTGTGAGAGCTTGAGGGTGGGGGTACGGAGAGATCCTTTACTGTTGCTCATGACAGAATGTGTTCGCGAGTTGGCAATTCTGGACGTTGGTACTGGTCTATGGGGTGTCTCGACGGAGCCTGTCCTGAGCGAAGTCGAAGGGCTCGACATGACGGGAGGGGGATGGAGTGCTGATGCTTAGGGATGGCGCTGTTTGTAGGGTATCTGCTTTTCCAGAGGGTGCGGGTGCCGTAGCTTTGTTGTTTTGGAGTCTCTGGCAGAACTGGCATCCCGGAGGTACGCAGGCTGAAGTCCTGCGGCTACGGGGGCGAGGGTTTTGTTAGGCATTTTTCCTCCTCCGTCCCGAAAACTTGCATCTTGCGTTGATCCTGTTTGTATCGGACATACACCTGGGGCGCTGCGACGCGGCCACGGAGCGCGCGAACGAGAAGGCGTTGATCGATTGCCTGGAGGCCCACGAACGTGAAGTCGACCGCCTTTACCTGGTGGGTGACGTGTTCGACCAGTACATCGAGTACCGGGACCTCGCCCCGAAAGGGTTCGTCCGTTTCCAGGGTTTGCTGGCGCGGTGGACCGACGCCGGCATTCCGATCAAATATCTGCTCGGCAACCACGATCCGTGGCATCGAACCTATTTTAAGGAAGAACTGGGCGTCGACGTCTCACCGGGGCCGCTGGAGGAAATGGTGGACGGCACAGACTTGTATCTCTACCACGGAGATGGGCTCGATCCCAGCGATCGGGTGTCGAACTGGCTACGGCCGGTGCTGCGGCACCCGCTCTCGTTGTGGGCCTATACGTCGCTCCTGCCCGGAGATGCGGGCTTCGGACTCGCGACCCGGACGAGGACGGCCTGCCGCAAGAACGAGGAGGTCAAGCGTTCGTGTGTGGACGCCATGCGCGCGCATGCACACACGGTGCTCACCGATTCATCGGCGCAGCTCGTCGTGATGGGGCACAGCCATCATCCGGAGCTATCGAAGTGGCCGGAGGGTTGTTATCTTAATCCAGGCTTCTGGCACAAGTCCAGAACCTTCGGGAGCTTAAATAAAGATGTGGTGCAGCTTCTGCGGTGGAACGGTAGTTGCACTGAAGTGATTAAAGATTCGACGATAGCGTAACGCACCATCTAATATTCAGAGCCTGAACCGGTCATCGGATCTCCGGCTCTTCCGGCGCCGGGATCTACAGGCACGCTCCGGGCGCCCGCCCCAACCGACCCACATGGCGAATTACGACTACACAGAAGAAGAGTTGGACCGCTACTTCAACGACCCCTCCGTCAGGCGGGGCAAAGCGAAGAAGAACGGCAAGAAAGGCGGGCGCTCCAACGGCTCCGCTCCGAAGCGCAGGCAGAAGGGATACAGAGCCTTCGTATACCGGCGCTTCAAGGACCCCGCCAAGGGGCAGGCCGCCTATGCGATCTCGCTGATCGCCGGTTTCGTGCTCCTCTGCGCGCTCGCCCTCGGCGTCTACATGTGGACGCTGACAGACGACCTTCCTGGTATCAAGGCACTCGAAAACCCGGATCTCCAACTCGCTACGGTGGCCTACACGGCCGATGGGGAAGAATTGCAGCGGTATGCTTTCCAGAACCGCACGTCGGTCGGCTTCGAGGACATCTCTCCTCACGTCATCCACGCACTCATATCTACAGAGGACCGCCGCTTCTACGACCACTGGGGCATGGACTTGCTGCGCACCTTCTCCTCGGTGTTCCAGACCATCCTCAGCAAGGCACACGTGCCCGGTTTCCACACGCAGGGCGGGTCCACTATTACACAGCAGCTCGCCCGAAACCTGTACAACGAACAAATCGGGCGGGAGCAGACGCTCTCGCGCAAGCTGAAGGAGTGGGTCACCGCCGTCGAATTGGAACGCCGCTATACGAAGCGAGAGATCCTGGTGATGTACTTGAATACGATCGAGTACGTCTACAACGCCTTCGGCATCGAAGCCGCTTCGCGCACGTTCTTCAGCAAGCCCGCGAAGGACCTGAACCCGATGGAGGCCGCCACCCTGGTGGGGATGCTGCAAAACCCCTCGCGCTTCAACCCGATTCGATTCCCGGACCGGTCAAAAGCACGTCGCAACACGGTGCTCATGTTGATGGTGAAGCAGGGGTTTCTCTCCCGCGATTTTTACGCCGAGCATCACGACGAACCTATCGAGACCCACTTCAACTCGTCCGAGATCACCCAGGGGATCGCGCCCTATTTCGCCGAATACGTGCGGAACTGGCTGAACGACTGGGCCGAGCAAAACGACCGCAACATCTACGAGGATGGCCTGGTGGTGTATACCACGCTGGATTCCCGGCTTCAAAAAGAGGCCGAAGCAGCGGTACAGGAGCAAATGGAGGGACTCCAGGCGGTAGTGGACTACTCGTGGAGCAAGCGGAGCGGCTACAGCCTCGGCGGCGAGGTGGGTCCGTACTTGAAAGCAACCGGCTACAAGCCGTTCGAGTACTTCTGGAAGTCGAAACGGTCCCTGGTAAACAGTTTCATCAAGGAGACCGCCGCCTTCCGGAGCCTGCGTGACGACGGGATGAGCAGCAGCGCCGCCCTGAAGCAGCTTCAGGGTAATGAGAACTTCATGGACTCGCTGAAGACGGCCAAGACGCGGCTGGAGACAGGCATGCTCGGGATCGATCCGCACACCGGCTTCGTGAAGATCTGGGTCGGCGGCCGGGATCTCTCAACGGACTGGTACGACCACGTGGCGACGGCCAAGCGGCAGCCGGGCTCCACGTTCAAGCCCTTCGTCTACACGGCGGCCATCGACAACGGCTACTCGCCCAACTACATGCTGCCCGACTCCACCTTCACGTACACCGATCCGAACACGGGGGAGGTGTGGCAGCCGGACAATATGGGCGGCGAGGGCGGCATGATGACCCTCGCCCAGGCCCTCGCTACATCGAACAACAACATCACGGCCCGGCTCATGGCCCAGATCGGCCCCAGTACGGCCGCCTTCTACGCCCATCGAATGGGCATCAAGAGCCATCTGGACGAAGTGATGTCGCTAGCCCTCGGCGTCAGCGACGTGTCGCTCCTGGAGTTGACGGCGGCGTACAGCACGCTCGCCGACGGCGGCCTCTATCACGAGCCGACGGTGGTAACGCGCATTGAGGATCGATTCGGCAACGTGCTCTACGAAGCCGAGCCCGTGCCCGAGGAGGCCCTCTCCGAGCAGACGGCCTACACCGTCGTCGACATGATGCGCGGCGGCGTCCAGTACGGTACGGGTATCCGCATCCGCACCCAGTTCGGCATTACCGACTACGATCTCGCCAGCAAGACAGGCACGACGCAGAACAGCGCCGATACGTGGTTCATGCTCATGCACCCCGACCTCGTCACCGGGGCGTGGGTCGGCTTCAACGACCGGCGGGTCTCCTTTCGCTCTACCTGGTGGGGGCAGGGCGCCCATACCGCGCTGCTCCTCGTAGGCGACTTCTTCAAGCGTGCCGCGCAGTTGCCGGAATCGCCCATCGACAAGTCCAAGCGCTTCCCCAGCCCGATAGAGTATGGGGCACCGGACACCGTCCTGCAACCCACCGGTCCGACCGGAGAACCGCAGGAAAGCAACGGCGGCCAGGATCAAGGCGCCGACCGGGTAGGATGGTGAAAGGCAATTAGCAATTAGTAATTAGCAGTTGGCAGTGAACAGGTTTGTTCGGAGTGTGGGTTTTCTCAATCTGCAAAGACGTAAATACCCGAACACCTGGACACTTCGGACACCTGAACACTTCGGACGACGGACTAATTTTGTGAAGCTTCTCCATACGGCGGACATTCACCTCGGCAGCAACACCTACGGGCGGCTCGACGCGGCTACGGGGATGAACACGCGCCTGCTCGACTTCAAGCGCTCGTTCGACTTCATGGTGCAGCGCGCCCTCGAAGAGGACGTCGACCTGTTTCTGTTCGCCGGCGACGCCTACCGCACCGCCGACCCGACCCCCACGCAGCAGCAAGTTTTTGCGGAGTGCCTGAAGCCGATTGCCGACCGGGGCATCCCCATCGTGATGATCGTCGGCAACCACGACCACCCCGTCTCGTTCGGGAAGGCGTCCGCCATCGACATCTTCCGTTACATCGACGGCGACGTCCACGTCTTTCGCAAGCCGGACGTAGCGGTGATCGAAACGAAGAGCGGCCCACTCCAACTCATCGCCCTGCCCTGGCCCATCCGGAGCATGCTGCTCTCCAAAGAGGAGCATCGCAAGAAGACGCCGACGGAGATCCGCGCGTTCATCGAAGAGAAATATACACGGTTCGTGGAAGAGGCCGTCGAGAGCCTCGACCACAGCCTGCCCGTGGTTCTCGCGGCACACCTGACCGTACGCGGCGCCGAAATGTCGGGCTCCGAGCGCACCAGCCTGATCGCGCACGAACCCACGTGGGGCGTGGGACAACTCGCCCTGCCTGCCATCGACTACGTAGCGTTGGGCCACATCCACCGCTATCAGAACCGCAACGGAGACCAGTTGCCGCCGGTGATTTACAGCAGCAGCATCGAGCGGATCTCGTTCAAGGAATGGGACGACCGGAAAGGATTCGTGCTCGTCAACATCGCCAGCGACGGCGCGGGCAAAGCGACGACCTACGACTACGTCGATACCCCCGCCCGGCGCTTCATTCCGATCCAGGTAGACGCCCGCAATACTCCTGACCCAACGGAGAAAATCCTGCAGGCCATCGCCCGGCTGGACATCACCGACGCCATCGTCCGCGTCCGCTACCACATCGATGAAAATCAGGCCGTCCAGTTGGACGTGCACCGTATCCGAGAAGCCCTGAGAGGTTGTTTCTGCATCGCTTCCATCGAGCGCACGGTAGACCCGGTGGAGCGCCAGCGCCGGACGGTGGTCACCCACGACACCGACCTGCGCGACGCGATGACCCAGTACATCGCGCAGCACGACCACCTGGGATCGCTGAAGGACGAGTTGATCGAAGCCGCCCTGCACATCGAAGACGAGTACGAGTCACGCCGCAAGGCGGAAGCGTAAGCGGATCCAGTAGATTCAAACAGCAGGAGCGTCAGGGGAAACACTCCTGGCCCTAGAATAGATACAAACCACCCCTGTATCCCCTCCTTGAAAAGGAGGGGAGCTTCTTGGGCCGGTATGCAGGACGCCGACAAACACGCCCTCCTCGCGCGCGCCGACGGGTTGAGCAAGTCCCTCGGGATCGTGTATGAGAAGCTGGACCGGAGCGAAGTGATCGCCGCCATGCCGATCACCCCGCAGCACCTACAGCCCTTCGGCTACCTGCACGGCGGCGCCAGCCTCGTCCTCGCCGAAAGCGTCGCGAGCGTGGGGGCCTTCCTCCGGTGCGAGCCCGGGAAGGCGGCTTTCGGGATGGAGATCAACGCCAACCACCTCCGCCCCAAACGCGACGGAACGCTGCGAGCCGTGGCGCGCCCGGTCTTTACCGGACGCACGAGCCAGGTCTGGGAGATCAATATCTACGACGAGCGCGAGCGGCTCATCTGCGTCTCTCGCTGTACGCTGGCCATCGTAGACGCCTAGAGGTTCGGCACACCGCCGTGCCAAACCCTGAGTCCATTTTGCCGGGCCGCTTCGGCGGCGGCCGTTGCACCGGCCACGTCCTCGAATACCCCGAACACAGCCGACCCAGAGCCCGAGAGCGACGTATACCCCGCTCCGGCTTCCACCAGCATCTCCCTGGCCTGCCTGACAGCCGGGAAGGCAGCGAAAACAGGCGCCTCGAAGTCGTTCACCACCTCGGCGCGCCACCGGTCCAGGTCGTTCGAGCACACTGCCGCCCGCAGATCGGGACGGTTCTCATCGCGGGGGCGCACGAGCCGGTACGCCTGCGCGGTCGAGACCTCGACCGGAGGAACGGCGACCACCAGTGAGAAGGGGAAGGTGTAGGGATTCCCGGTTTCCGGATCGACGAGCGGCGTGAGTACCTCGCCCCGCCCCGTGGCATGGGCGGCGGCAGGTCCCAGAAAGAAGGGGACATCCGAGCCCAACTGCGCCGCGAGAGCCTGCCGTGTACCCGCATCGAGCGATGCTCCCCATAGGTCGAGGAGCACCTGTAGCGTCGCGGCGGCGTCGCTGGAGCCCCCACCGAGCCCCGCCCCGTAGGGAACGTGCTTCTCCAGGTGGATTTCAGCCCCTGCGGGCGTGCCCAGAAGCTCCGCAAGGCGCCGGGCGGCCCGAACGCACAGGTTGCCCTCATCGGTGGGCAGGGCGGGATCCGAGCAGGTCATCTGAATGGATGCCGATGGGCAGGCTGTAAGCTCGTCTGCCCAGGGGATGCGCAGAAATACCGTCTCAATGTCGTGAAAGCCGTCGGCGCGTCGCCGGAGGACGTGCAGGCCGAGGTTGATCTTAGCGGGAGCGAGGCGCGTCAGCAACAATTCGATACGGAATGGATTGGAGCGGTGCATTGCGGCCTAGTTACCTTATTCGTAAGTTTAAGTTACATGTTTTAGCGCCCCGTACCACATCTCTTCTATTCCGCCTATCGGAGACGGCTACAAAGGTCATCATGTGTTCGGCGAGGTTACGAGCGTCCGTGCCTCTGCCGAGGATGCGCCCCGGCCGAGTGCCAGCCTGCCAGAAAGTGCAGAACCGTCGTACCGGCGGCCTGCCGTGCAGCTGGGATTTCGCCCGCTTCTTCTTTTCACCGCCGTTTCTGTACCGGTTACATGTTCGCTACCACTCGACTGTCGAGGAGGATCACGATGTGCCTCCTCGCCTTACTGGTTTTTGGCGCTGCGAAAACAGCGGTGGCCCAGACTGCTCCCACGCTAACTTCTCCTGCGGAGATCGCCCTGACGAACCCGCTGGAGCAACTCCGCCAGCAGTTGGGAACGATGCGGCTTGCGGTAAAGAGCCTCGCCCTGGAGGGCGCCGTCGACCCTTCGGAATACGTGCTGGGTCCGGGCGACATGTTCAGCGTATCCGTGGGCGGCGTCTCCCCGATCCTGCTGGATGCCTGGGTATCGGCCGACGGGCTACTCGTCATTCCGGGCGTAGCCTCCCTGCCCGCGGCGGGTAAGACGCTTGCGACCGTCCAACAGGCCGCCGGAGCCATCCTACGGCAGCAGTACCGCAACGTCCCGACCGAGATCGCGCTGGTCCACACACGGCAGTTTTACGTCCACGTCTCCGGGGCCGTCCCCGAGCCTGACCGCTATCTCGCCACGCCCGCCTCGCGTGTAAGTGACGTGCTCAACGCTGCCTATGCGGCAGCGTTGCCGTACCTTCGAGCGACGAACGGCAAGCCCGCCCAGGGCGACGACTCCGGCGCGGCCATCTCCGTCTCCTCCGAGCGCCCGTACTTGCAGGGCGGCTACAAACCCTCCCTCCGCACCGTGAAGCTGATCCGTGGCGGTGAGGAGCGATCTCTCGACCTCTTCCGCTACTTCACGCTCGGCGATACCGGGAGCAACCCGTACGTGCAGGACGGCGACGTCATCTACGTGCCCGCGTACCACGAGCAACGGGACGCCTTCTTCGTGACCGGAGACGTGCCCTACCCCGGTGAATTCGCGTTCCGGCCGGGCGATACCGCCGTGGATGCTTTAACACTCGCCGCCGGCGCGGACGGCGTAAAAGATATTCAAGAAGCACGCCTGACCCGCCGAACGTCGAACGGATCCATGGAAACTACGCTCCTGGACGTGCCTGCCATGCTGGCCGGCACGGCGCCGGCTGAACCGCTCCGACCGGGCGACCGTCTAAACGTCCCCATCCCTGTTCGGGCCACCGCCGCAGCTTACGGCGAGGTAGAATATCCCGGCACCTACCCCATCGAACCCGGAAAAACCACCCTCCGCGAGCTCGTCCAGCTCGCAGGCGGACTCAAACCTGATGCGAGCATCCGCACGGCGTACGTGGAGCGCCGCAAGACGCTGGTCATCAAAGGCGATGCCGAAGCGAGCGATCTCGACTTCTTCAGCCGGGCGTATCTGCGTAGTTCCATGAACAACAACCACATCGTCCTGGACGTTTCGGAAGCGCTGAAACCCGGCGCCCCGGATTTCTTCCTGCAGGACGGCGACGGCATCGTCTTTCCCCGAGACGAGGGGACCGTGTTCGTCACCGGAAACGTGCCGAATCCCGGCTACGTAACCTTCGAGGAGGGCCATAATGCCGGGTATTACATCGACAAGGTGGGGGGCTTCGGCCCGCTGGCGACCGACGTGTACGTGTTTGCATCGAACCCCGGAGAAGTCAAAAAGGGCCGGGGCGCCCCGGTAAAGTCTGGCGACACCATTTTCATCGACCGGCAGACCGTACCGGATTCCCCCGAGATGGCCCAACTCGCCATCAGCAGGGAAAGCTCCGTCCGCCAGAGCCGCATCATGACGACGCAGACCATCATCACCGGCATCACAGCTATTACGAGCATCATCACCGCCTACGTCGCGATCTTCCATTAGCCAGGACCCGGTCCGCGCCATGTACGACGAAAAAACACGCCTCGGCTCCCACAACGGCAAATCCGGCGACGAGCAGCGCCAGGACGGCCAGTTTTTCTGGTCCACGCTCGCCACGATGGTCCGCTGGCGCCGCTTTATCGCGGCCACGACGGGGTTCGTAGCCGTTGCCGCCGTCGTGATAAGTCTCCTGCTTCCGAACTGGTACAGGGCCTCCGCGCGCGTGCTGGCACCGGAATCAGGCTCCATGGGCAGCATCGCCTCCGCCCTCATGCAGGATCTACCGTCGGCAGCTTCCATGATCCTGGGCGGCAGTACGGGCGAGTACACCCGCTATTTGACGATTCTGAGTAGCAGGCGCATGTACGAGGCCGTGGTGGATAGCTTCGACCTGGTACACGTCTACGACCTGGCCGACGCAGCACACCCCCGCGAAGCAGCGATCGCCGAGCTGCAAAAGAACGTCGAATTTCCCGTCGATGCCGAATACGAATATCTCTCCGTAGAGGTATTGGACAGGAGCCCGCAGCGCGCGGCGGACATGGCCAATTTCTTCGTCCATCGACTAAATGAGATAAACTCTCAACTCGCCTCGCAGAATGCCGGGGAATACCGGCGCTTCGTAGAACAGCGTTACAACCAGGTGGAGGCGGCATCCGATTCCCTCATGAGCGCCGTCCAACGATTCCAGAAGAAGTACGGCGTATTCGACGTCTCCTCGCAGATGGAGGAGTTCTTCAAGCGCGTGGCAGACCTGCGGGCCGATGCCATCCAGGCGGAGATTCGTTACCAGTCCTATCGTTCACAACTGGGGCCGGACAATCCGGAAGTAAAAGCATTTCAGAGCACCGCAACGTTTGCTAACCAGAAGTACGAGAATGCCCTGGCAGGCCAGGAACAGCTTATGCCGGTTTCGCAATCCGAGATGTCCTCCGTGCTCCGGCAATACCTCGAACTACAGCGGGAAGGCGAGATTCAGGCCCGTGTGCTGGAAGTGATGCGCCCCATGCTGGAGCAGGCCCGTTTCGACGAACAGAAAAAGATCGAGGCGCTACAGATCGTAGACAAGGCCGTCCCACCGGTGAAGAAGTCCAGGCCGATGCGGACCGTGATCGTCCTCGCTGCCATCCTCTCCGCGTTCATGCTGGCCGTAGCATTCGTCCTGGCCTACGAATGGTGGCGGCGGAATCATGCGTATGTGGCGTACCGTCTTAGCGTGGCGACAGAGCAGGCGTCAGAGCGTACACAGCCTGTAGAACGCACGTGAACCTCCGAGCGTCGAGCGCACCGATACTCTCACCGGAGCAACTCTGGCCGTGGGGCCGGACGCTCCTCGCGGCGGCGCTCGGCGTCAGCTTGCTCGGCGTGCTGTTTCTGGCGTGGAAACTGCCGGAGGCACTCTTCTTAACGCCCCTGGTGATTCTGGCCGGCTTTGGGGCCGCCCTTCTCTGCCGTCACCCGCTTGCCAACCTGTTCGTCTTGCTCGTCGGTTTCGTTTGCATAGCGGACAAGCAAGCAGGCTTCCAGATCCAAGAAGTGCTATACGGGCTCTGCTTCTTTGGCTATATGGGATACTGGTTCGTCACACGTTCACTGTCCCACAAGGAAGCAATCTTCGAGTATCCAGAGGATCGCATGTTGGGCGGCCTCCTCCTCTGGACCGTGCCCGCCTTTGCGCTCGTCTTCGTGTTTCATGGAGACGCCAGCATGGCCTTCAAGGAATGGGAAGGGCTGCTGATGCTCTCGGTTTACTTTCCCGTGCGCGAAGCTTGCGTCAGGTACAGGAACGGTACCCGGGTGATCATGACAGCCTTCTTCGTGATCTGCGTCTTCGTGATACTCCGCAACCTGTGGGAATACCACACGGATCTTGTCAGCGCCATACACGTGTGGCAGGTGAAACGAGAGCGGGTGAATACGAACGATAACGTGCTCATGGCCGCATCGGTGATCTCGTTAACATTGCTCGTTTTCGCAGAGCAGTGGCGAACGCGCCTGACGTTGCTCGCCTTTTTTCTACTGGCCTTCCTCGGCCTGATTCTGACGTTGAGCCGGGGGTACTGGGTAGCCTTCGCCGTCGGCGCCATGGGGCTGTTCCTGATCGTCGAGAAGCGGCAGAAGCGGCGCATGATACTGTTCGCCCTCTACGGAGCCGCGGGCATGATCCTCATAGGGACGGTTTTCTTCGGAGATCTGATGAGCACCGTACTGAGCGGCCTCCAAACAAGGTTCACCTCGATCGGCACTTCCACCACGCAGGATCCGTCCGTTATCAACCGTCTCCTGGAGGCGAAAGCTGTTTGGACCTGGATCGCTACGAATCCGATCATGGGCTATGGCCTCGGCGTGCCGTATCACTTCTATGACATGAACTACGACTTCACGATGGTGCGGAGCTTCATGCATAATGCTTATCTCTCGCTCTGGTACCGCTTCGGCATCTTCGGCCTTCTGCTCGTACTATACTTCTGGGCGACGGTCATCTTCCGCGGGGTTCAGGCATTCCGAATACGGCACGCGGAACGACTCGTTCGGGTCTGCGGTCTGGCGGCCGGCTGCGCGCTTCTGGCCTTCACCGTCTCGGCACTCACCTCGAATCCTTTTGTCAATGACGACCACCTGTATTTGCTCGGCTTCCTGGCCGGGCTGGCAAGCGGCACGTCCAGGCGCGCTCAACAACAAACGGCGGCTGTAGCGTAAGGCTGCTCTTTTACCAATTATGGTCCGACCGCACACCTTACTATCGCACGGAATGCAAACCAGGATCAAACGAGCACTGCGAAGCACCGGCTACGACGTCATCCAGTTTGATTGCGTCAGTTCCAAAGATGCTCGTCGATCCAAGCTGTTGGCCGCATACGGCATCGACCTCGTCTTTGACGTCGGCGCTCACGACGGAGTCTACGCCCGGCATCTGAGGAAGAATGGGTACAAGGGCCGCATCGTCTCCTTTGAGCCCCGGCAGCATTCCTTCCGAGAGCTTGCCCGCCATGCCGACAGTGATCCATTGTGGGAGGTCGAAAATGTCGGCCTCGGATCAGCGCCCGAGGTTGCGACCCTGAATATCTCGCGCAATCGCCAGAGCAGTTCTCTCCTGCCGATGCTGCCCAGGCATCTGGAGGCAAATTACCAGTCGGAGTACGTCACCCAGGAGCAGATCGAGGTAACCACGTTCGACTGCGTATTCCGGAGATACTTTCGCGCCAGCGACCGCCCCTATCTCAAGATGGACACCCAGGGCTACGAGCGGCAGATCCTGGACGGCGCGGCTGAATCGCTACGAGAGGTCGTCGGCGTTCAGATGGAGATGTCGCTCGTCCCGCTATATGAAGGGGAGCGGCTGTTCACAGAGGCCATCACGTTCATGTCACAGGCGGGGTTTACCCTGATGTCCATAGAACCTGGCTTCTGTGATGCACGGACGGGGCAGTTGCTTCAAGTGGACGGGCTCTTTTTCAGGGCGAATGCCGACCCAAACGGGACCAATTGAAAAATGGAAGCCGGTAACGCGACACAGCATTCGGCGGCGGTGCTACGCAACGCTTCGATGTCCGCTTTCCAGGTAGTGGTAAACGCGGGCGTGCTGGTCGTGCTGTACCCTTTTCTCATCCACACGATCGGACGTGAGGATTTCGGCATCTGGGCACTGGTGATGGCTTGGACTTCGGCCGGCGGGCTGGCAGGCCTGGGGCTCTCGGGCGCGGCCGTGAAGTTCACATCGAAGTATCTTGCTCGCGGCGAGCGTGACCGGGTGCTGCACGTCGTCCAGACGGCGGTTTTGTCAGTAGGACTGCTCATGGGGATCGCGCTCGTTTGTTTTTTCCCCTTGTCTTCTCCTCTGCTTTCGTTCCTTCTCGACACAGGGGGGGCACTCGCCACGGCGAAGGCGATCATTCCATTTGCGTTCATCTCGTTCTGGCTGCTTTCCCTATCGGGAGTTCTTACGTCCACCATTGACGGCTGCCACAAAATGTACCTGCGTAGCCTGATCATGGCCGGATCGTCTGTGGCCTACCTGTGCATCTGTTTCGCCGTCGTGCCACGGTTCGGCATCCGCGGACTGGTGGCGGCCCAAGTGCTTCAAAATGCCGGCATATTCATCGCCACGTGGATTACACTCAGGCGGCTGCTCCCCGGACTGCCACTGATCCCGTGGCAGTGGCGACGCGACGTCTTCAAGGAGATGATCGGCTACAGCCTGAATTTCCAGGCCGTATCGATATTCATGCTGCTCTTCGAGCCCGTTACGAAGTCGCTGATCGCTCGTTATGCCGGTGTCAGCATGGTAACGCCTTACGAGGCAGCTCAACGGGTTGCCATTCAACTTCGCGCGTTGATCGTGTCGGCCCACATGGCGGTAGTACCGCTGGTAGCCGAGCTAACCGAGCGTGACCCCGGACGCATACGCGCGGTGTATACAAAGTCGTACCATTTGCTCATTTACCTGACCGCCCCCCTCCTCCCGTTTCTCATAGGCGCGGCACCGCTCATCAGCAGAATCTGGCTCGGCACGTACGATCCTTTTTTCGTGCGTTTCGCAGATATCCTATTCGTGGGCTGGTTCTTGAATGTGCTATGCAACCCGGCCTACTTCGCCAATCTCGGAACTGGCGATCTCCGCTGGAACGTACGGGGACACTTCTTAATCGCGCTGCTGAACGTCACTCTCGGGGTTTCCCTCGGGTGGTTTTTCGGAGCAACCGGAGTGGTGATCGGTTTTGCCTGTGCGCTGATCTGTGGGAGCGCGCTGATCGCGTTCAGCTACCAGCGTGAGCACGCAATCTCCATTCGGGAGCTTTTCTCGCGGGACAGCCTGTACCTGATCGCGGCCGGAGTGGCAGGGATGGCTGTCATGATTTTCGGCTACCGGCGCCTGAGCGACGTCCTCGACCTCCCATGGCTGACGGTCCTGCTCTTGCCAGCCTACGCCGCGTTCATCGCGGCGCCATTGTGGCGGCATTCCACGCGCTATTGGATATACGGGTGGCTCCGCGAGTTTCTAACCGGCAGGCTCCACACTGCAAAGCCCGCGACCGGAAATGCGTGAGAAGAGCATCATGCTGTTCGACCTGTATGCCGGTGGGCATCACGGACAGCATATCCAACAGTTGATTTCGTACTGGGGACGGCACGGCCTGTCCGGGCGGCTCGACGTAGTCGTCCCGGCGCATTTCGTGAACGTTCACGAGGCTGTAGTGCCGCTCCTTGATCAATACGGACCCTGCGGCATCAATCTCGTCCCTATCACAGAGGAGCTGCACCTTGAGGGCAGAAACACGTTCGGACTCATTCAAGCCGACCTGGAGCATGGGCGGTTGCTGAAGCACTACGTCGAGCGGCTACGGCCGGACCACTGCATGATGATGTATTTCGATCATGCCCAACTCTCATTGTCAGTGGGGCTTCGGTTCGACTTTCCCGTCCGCATCTCCGGCACCTATTTCCGCCCCAGTTTTCATTATGCTTCCATTTCGTCTAAACGCCCTGATCTTAAGCAGCGCATCCTAGACTTCCGCAAACGGCTGCTGCTGCACCGCGCCGTGCGGAATCCTCATTTCGACACGCTCTTCTGCCTCGACCCTTTCGTCATTCCCCACCTTCGTATGCCGCAACCGAGTACCCGGGCAGTGGCTTTACCGGACGGAATAGACCTCTCGGACCCCATTGCTCCGGCGGAGTCCATACGACAGCACCTGGGTGTAGAACCGGGCCGGAAGCTCCTTCTCTTATTTGGCTCGCTGGCGCAGCG
>DASSAV010000230.1:0-9846 GCA_035699265.1 Rhodothermales bacterium | reverse complement strand
AAGCGAATCGTGGAGCGGCATGGAGGTACCATCACGGCAAGCAGCGTCCCATCCTCGGGCGCAACATTCACCATCAGCCTGCCAGTTCGTCAAAACGCGGCGCCGAGAAGCGATCAGAGCACGGACTGAGATTCCGTGGTGACTACCTCCACCCGATCCGGATGACATCCCGATCCCTTCGGCTTCGCTCAGGGGAGGCTCTGTGAGGGATCTCTGTATGATACGAGGCGTGGCCGACTGACGTAGTAAACGCGAGGCTCAGCTCCACCTTAAAGGATCCACCTTGAACAGATTCCTCCTCGTCCCGCCCGGCGGGATCGGGATGACGGGAAGGCGGCGGTTAAAGGCAGGAAGGAAACAAAGCCGGATGCACTGCAAAATTGGAGAACTGCTCTGAAAATGCGGGCGGGCATGGTGCTGGCGTGAGGAGGGTGTAGCACGCTACGCCCCTACAAGGGCGCATTTTTATCGTCTGCGGCGGCGGGCTCCCTGCATGGGCAATTGGTATCAGGCGGCATTCGCGTCTGGAAACTCCATAAACCCACTCTCGCCGATCACCCTGGAATGCGTTTCGCATATCTCCCGGATGGATGCTGATGCGTCCTGGGTGAAGCCGATCCTCGGGTAGGCGCAAAACAGCGGGAATGCCTCCGACTCGCAGAGCGCGTGCCAGAGGTGTTCCAATCGCACGGTGGCGCCGTTGCGACCCTGCGCCCACAGGATGGCGACCAGCTCGCCGAAGACGCGCACCTGCCGCCCGTTGCTCCTCGCGCGTGCGATAAGGTCGGTGATGACCTGCCGGAAGCGGTCTTCGTCAGGCCACTCCTCGATCATGAATTTAGAAAGGGTCTCCTCAGCGTCCAGTGGAACGTATTGACCCTGCGAGTGAGCCAGATCGACGTCTACCCCGCACGCCCGGAGCCGGTCTTCCAGGCCTTTCAAGTGGACTGGCGTTGCGAGGATGACGACGGCATCACCATCCTTGATTCCGGCGGCGGCAAACCCTTCGAGCGCATCCAGGAATACGCCGTCGTCCTCGTAGATCTGAACGAGGTGTTCGCAGGGGGTAATCTCGCCCCAGAAGATCTCGGGGCCGTTTACCTGTCGGCTGCCGGTCGTATCAGTGGTTTTTATTTCCATGATCAATGCTCCACCTATATGTGCCGCTGTTACTCCGCACGCACAAACCCAGTCACCTGATTGCCAATATATGGTTGCACCTTCCCTATTCATACCGCGCAGGACGCAACAACGATGTAACCTATTTATCGTATAAATAATAACTTACCACTGAATACATATCCGAGGAGCGGAGATTTTTCGGGGTGGCGCGTCGAGGCTATCACCGTCAAACATCTGACGTTGGCCGCTGGACCTCTTGGAGACAGATCGGTAGAGAGTGCCGGTTCTGTGTTGACCGCCGATGGCCGACCGCAGACCGCCGCTCGTTCTATAGTGGTTTTTGTTCTGCTCTGGGGTGATTATCGCGAGCAAGCCATGGAATGAGCCATAGCAGGTGTGCTGCCTGGATTTTACTTCGTGAGTCGTTTAGCTTACGCTCAGTCGCCTGGCGGCTCGTGTCGCTCGTCTCCTGGTCAGCTTTGAAAATACAGGAGGGCGAAGCACCGCTTCGCCCCTACGAAAGTCACATTTTCATCCTCCCCGCAGGGCGGGATGATTCCACTGTGGTGCCGACCTTGCGGCATGGATGAGTGGTATCCCACCTTCTAGCTCCGCATGTTTACGAACTGGAGGGGCGCGTCGAGATCCTGGGCTTTCAGCATCTGGATAATCGACTGAAGGTCGTCGATCTGTTTCCCGGTGACCCGGACTTCCTCCCCCTGAATCGCGGGCTGGACTTTTAGCTTCGTGTCCTTGATGAGCTTGACGATTTTCTTCGCGGTCTCTTTCTCGATGCCTTCTCTGATGGCGAGCTTGCGGCGGACGGCGCCGCCCGCGGCCGACTCGGACTCTTCGGCGCGGAAGCTCTTCAGGTCGATGCCTCGTTTGGCGGCGTTGGTCATGAACATCTGGCGGACGGCCTCCAGCTTCATCGTGTCGGGAGCCGTGAGGGTGAGGTCTTTGGCCTTGCGGTCGAAGACGATCCCGGCGGAGGTACCGCGGAGGTCGTAGCGGGTGGCGATCTGTTTATGGGTGACGTTGACGGCGTCGTCGACGTCCTGGAGGTTGATCTGGTTGACGATGTCGAATGATGGCATAGCGCCTATGAGGGGGGTTGAAGGTTATACCAGTTCTCTGAACCGATTGTGTATCGTCTACCATGGATCGCCGGAATATGGAAAAGCAACACCCTCCGGCCCTGGCGGGTCACCTCCCCCAAGGGAGGAGTTGAATATGCTTCGCTCGTTCCAAACCGGCCCCAAATTTTGCACAGAGTTTTGCAGAACGGGTATTAGCGAGCCGAGGGACATGGCTTCGGGTGCTCGGAAAAAGAAAGGTCCCGCCCCGACGTAACATCGGGGCGGGACCTTCTATAAGCTGTCCGGGAGCCCGGCAAGCTGTCGCTAGCAGGCTTCACCCGAGGCTCCCTTCTGCGATTCAGACATAGGATCACCTCCGTGTTAAGGGCATCGACATACGCGACCACTACCGCCCAGTTATGTAGCCGCCGCAGCGAGACACGCCCGTCAAGGCAATCGTACCTACCGTCGCATTTTGCGATGGTTCCCTTTTTGGGGAATGAGGGAAAGAGGGAAAGAGAGTACGAGAGGAGTTTGGGGAAGGGTGTGGGAGTGTGGGAGTGTGGGGGTGGGAGTGTGGGGGCGGGGGCGCTAGGCTTCGTTCGGGGGGGTGGGAGGATCAGGGGTGGCGGGATGGGGGGTGGCGGGATCGGGGGTTGAGGGGTCGGGGGTGCCGTCGCCTTCGCTGAGGAGGCGGAGGGGGAGTTCCGGGACGGCGATCTCGCGGGCTGCGGAATCGATGCCGGAGACGGGGGCGATCTCGCCATTGCCGGCGGCGCCGAGTTCCTGGAACCGCCGGGCCGCGACGCGGAAGCGGGACTCGAACGAGCCGGCCGTCTTGTTGTAGGCGCGCACCGTCTGGTCGAGGTGCTTTCCGACCTGGTTGAGGTGGTCGGCGAGCAGGCCCACCCGCTGGTAGAGTTCCTTGCCGAGGGCGCTGATCTTCAGGGCGTTTTCCGCGATCTGCTCCTGCCGCCAGCCATAGGCCACCGCCCGGAGCAGGGCGATCAGGGTGGTGGGGGTCGCCAGGATGATGTTCTGCTGCACGCCCTCCTCGATGAGGCCGGGATCGGCTTCGAGGGCCGCGCTGAAGAGCATCTCGCCCGGCAGGAAGAGCACGACGAACTCCGGGGAATGGTCGAGATGCGACGCGTACTCTTTTACGCCGAGTTGCGTCAGGTGCGTCCGTACCTGCCGGGCGTGGCGCTGGAGACACTCCTTTCGAGCCGCCTCGTCGGGGGCTTCCAGGGACTCCAGGTACGCCTCCATGGGCGCCTTCGAGTCGACGACGATGCATTTGCGGTTCGGCAGCTTGATGACCATATCCGGGCGGAGGCGGCCTTCTTCGGTGTCGATGCCGAACTGCTCCTCGAAGTCGCAGTAAGGTATCATGCCGGCCATCTCGACCACGCGGCGAAGCTGGATCTCCCCCCAACGCCCGCGCACACCCGACTTGCCGAGGGCCTTGACGAGGTTGCCGGTTTCCTTCTGGAGTTGGGCCTGTGCTTCCTGCATCGCCTTCACCTGCTCGGTGAGCGTGGCGTAGGCGGTGGTCCGGGTCTTCTCGACCTCTTTGATGTGGACGTTTACCTTCTCCAGCGATTCGTGCAGCGGCTTGACGAGGGCGTCGACCGCCTGTGTCCGCTTCGCCAGGTCGCCGCGGGCCTGCTCCTGGAAGGTCTCCAGCGTGGCCTTCGCCAGTTCGACGAAGGCGGCATTGTTGCTCTTGAGCGCGTCGGATGAGAGCGCCTTGAAGGTATCCGACAGCTTGCGCTCGGCCTCTTCCAGCAATACGCGCTGGCGCTCGAAGCCCTTTTCCTTCTCTTCGATCTGGCTCTGCAGACGGGATACGCTCGCCCGGAACTCGCTCAGGTGCTGGGCCTGCTCCTGTAGCTTCGCCTCCTTCGCTTTCAGCTCCAGTCCGAGTTCCGCGGCCCGGTCGCTCAGGTGGGCGACGGTCTTCTCCGCCGCCGCACGGCGTTCGGTTTCCTGTTCGGCGCGCTGGAGCCACTGCACCTGAGATTCTTTCAGGTGGGACCGTTCGTCCTGGAGCGCCTGGATCTGGGCGTCTCGACTACGCACACGCTCTTGCAGCGCCGCCGCCTCCCCGGCGGACTCGGACCGCCCCTTATCGACGGCGCCCCGTACCTGCATCCGGGTGGCAAACCAAACCGACAGGGCGCCGAGCGCCGCACCTGCCGCAACGAGACCGAGCGCGAGCATATCCATCGCGGGGGAACCTGACCAGTGGGCGGATGGAGGCAGTATAACGCCAGGCGGGGAGGTTCGCTACCCCGGCGTTCCGGCGCTTCCGATCAGAACAGCTCCGTCTGGCCCGGGGTGAGGTGGCGGAAGTGATGCAGGGCCAGCTTGTGCTCGCGCTGGTTCAGGCCGCTCCTGGTACAAGTGGCGTGAAACAGTTCGTTGAGCAACTCCGCCCAGACGCCATCCCCTCTCATCCTCCGTCCGAACGTCCTCCCGCCCAGATCGTCGCCTCGGATGGAGCGGATACGAGCCATGACCTTGTTCGCCCGGTCGGGGAACGTCTCGTGGATCCACCTTCCAAACAGGCTTTCCACCGCACCGGGAAGCCGGACGATGGTGTACCCGGCGTACTGCGCGCCATGATCGGCCGCTGCTTTGAGGATGGCAGGCATCTCCTCGTCCGTGAGGCCCGGGATGATGGGCGCCACGTTCACACCCACGGGGATGCCGTGCTCGGCGAGCTCCCGGATCGTCTTCAGGCGGGCGGCGGGGCGGGACGTGCGGGGCTCCATGACGGCCGTGATCTCGGGGCGGAGGCTGGTGATTGAGACGGTCACGTGCACGAGGTCGTATGCCGCCATCTCCTCCAGCAGGTCGATGTCACGGGTGATGAGGTGGTTCTTGGTAATGAAGGCCACCGGGTTGCGGTGGGCGTGGCAGACCTCCAGGACGCCGCGCGTGATGCGCAGCTTCCGTTCGAGCGGCTGATAGGGGTCCGTATTGCCGGAGATGGCGATGACGGTAGGCACCCAGTTCCGCTTGCGAAAGGCATCCTGCAAGAGGCGCGGGGCATCCGGCTTGACGACGATCTTGGACTCGAAGTCGAGCCCTGCTGAGAAGCCGAGATATTCGTGCGAGGGGCGGGCGTAGCAGTTATGGCTGATAACCCCGTTTGCGACAAAATCCCCTGTACCGGTCGTGATGTCGTACATGGGTATATCACGCCCGAGGGCTTCGACCCTCACGACTCGGAGATCACGGCCACACTTGACCGCCCGGCCTGCGACGTCGCGCTTTCGCAGGATGGCATTGTCAACGGTATGGAAAAATCGCACGTGCTCGGGAAAGCCACCCAACAACCTGATTACATGCACCACCCTGTTGGACGGCTTCCGAGGCGTGTCATAGGCATAGGAAAACCCGAATAGCAGCAGTCCTCGTTCTATAAAATGGAGGATACCAGGGTCTGAGTTGCTGATCCGAAGCACGTCACCGTAGGATCCTTCTGCATCGAAAGCACCCGCGAGAAAGCCTTTGAACCAAGCGTCGCCCGGCTGTTCGGGCCATCCGATGATCTGCTGAATCGCCTCAACGTTTGAACGAGCATGTGTCCGGATTGCTTTCATCCGGGACCCCGTATCCGTTGCGTGCTGAAACATGAACTTCTGCGTCTGAACGCCGCATTCGCGCAGAAAATCGGCCGTACGCAATAGTGCGGCTTCGTCCGTCAGTGCCAGCCTGAAATGGTATTGATGCCCGTGTGCCCGGCCTTCACGCTCATAGGGATAAAAGCGCAGGTGGCCATCGCCTCGGATCATGCCCGTAAGGTATCCCCTCCTGTAATCCCGTGTCCATTCCGGTGGCACGGCGAAAGCACCCATGCCCATCAGACTGTTGTTGGTAGTGAGGAATGGCCGGCGCAGCGATCCGTGCCCGGTTCCAGTTACGAACTTCCAGCCACGCTCCGTCAGAAAGCGATGGTCGGCGCTCGACACGATTTCGGTGCCATCAGCCAGCGTGATCTTATAGGCCGGCTTGGTCGTCCTCCAATGTGCAAGTACACGCGTCCTCTTGTAGTGCCTGTAATGCCCACGCCGTTCCGTTCCGAAAATTTCATCCCCTTCCGCTACCTCACCGAGCGGCTTTCTCGTGCCGTCGGACATAAGAATGGGCGTGTCTCCCGACAGGCAGTAAATACATCCATGCTCGCATCCTCGGTAGGGATTGATGCTATGCGTGAAGGGGATGTCCGGGCTGCTGTTGACCGAGAAGATGCTCTTCGTGGTGTCGCGGAAGAACTGGGTGGGCACCCGGCGCAGTTCCTCTTCCTCCAGCTCGCCGGGGTCGAGGATGACGTGGAGCTTTTCATACGTGTTGGCGGGGTTTTCCGCCGCGCCGCGCCCTCTGCGTCGCGGCATGGGTGATGGCCGGTCGCCGGGTTCAGGCATTTCGGGATGGGTTTGCGCCGGACCTTCCGCCTGCCCCTCTCCTACCGCCCGACCCGGCTCGTTTGCATGGCCGACACTGTCGTACTCATGTGTCGCACACATGAATATAAGACCGTATAGGGCGCCGCGCCAGTCCTCCTCGGACTCGGTTGCATATTTCAGGTCACTCCGGAATCGGAAGGTCGATGCAAAGTGGGGAGAAAATGCAAACCACCCCCGGCCCCTTCCTTCAACAGGCTCAGGACAGGCTCTTGAAAAGGAGGGGAGCTTGTTTTGCTTCTGTGATTCTGAAAATGGGTAATCGGATTGGGCAGCATTGGGCTCGTTGCCTATCGGGCGGGGCGGGTGAAGATGGAATCCGGGATTTGCGGGTTGATTTCGATCTGCGTCAGGGCAATCTGCGCTACGGGATGGCCGTCCACCGTCTGCTTGATGAGGTGCGGCATCAGCACGCCGCCCTCGGGCCGATAATCCGCCAGGGTGGTGACGGCATGGGCAGACATCCCGTTCTGGCTGATCGTCTTTTCCACCTGGACCGGCAGATAGCGCTGTGCATCCATGTAATAGTACGTGTCGGTCCCGTTCGCGCTCGTCACCTTGAGCTTGTACGCATCGACGCCGTCGACCTGCTCGGTTCCAGCCAGTTCGATCGTATAGCCCTTTTCCTGGTAGTCGACGAGCAGTCCGTCCATGTACGCCTGTTCCTTCATCACGTCCGCCTGGTCGCCCATGATGTCTTGGGGCTCGGAGGATCCGGTGAACGGCACAATAGCCCAGGCATTCGTACCATCGTACGCCTGCACCATTGTCATGCCCTGGACGGTTACCTCGGTGCGTAGCTTGTTGGGGCGTTTCTGGTAAAAGACGGCAGGCATGTCCATGCCCTGGCCTGTAACCATCGCGTTCGTCTTCGTCGACTGGATCTGTTTCAGCTTGTCCAGCCCACCCACAGCCGAATAGTAACGGCTCAAAATCGCATCGACCGATGGGGCGGCGCTCTGGGCTTGCGCCGGGGCGGCCAGCAGGAAAGCGCTGCAGAGCGTGAGAACCGCAATCCGGGTCAGCTTCATGTCGGGAACCTCCAATAGATGGGAGCAGCGAAGCAGAAAAAGAGCAGCGAAGAGTACGCGCCGTAAATGCCGAAGTTACAAATACTCATGGCAAAGGCAGTCGATCCAGTGCGCTTCCATTTCATCTTTCGTGTGCTGTATGTATTGAAGAAAGCATTACCTTACGGATCCCGGCAACTTTCCCTGCCAGCCCCGGGCCCGTCCGGCCACGGGCTTTCCGTGCACCGAAACATGCGATATGCTTCTTCGCCATCGCTATGCCCTACGCTCACACCTTCGTCGCACTACCCGAGCCCCCGCCCCTCCCCGACAGCAATCTGACAAACCCGCTCCAGTTTGAGAATGCGCGCCTGCGCGCCGAACTGGAACGGCTGAAACAGCACCTCAACGCGATCAACGCAGGCGACGGCCACGCCGAGCCGGACCGTGAGGAAACGGTACCGGGAGCGAGAGAGGAGGTTTTAGGGGCCGTCGAGATGAAGAGCATCTTCCTGGCCAATATGAGCCACGAGATCCGGACGCCGCTTACGGGCATTCTCGGGTGCGCCAGCATCCTCACCCGGACGCTCGAAGGGAAGCCCCGCTCCTATGCGGAGCGCATCGAGCGAAGTGCAAAGCGGCTCACGGAGACCCTGAATGCCGTCCTGACCCTCGCCCACCTGGAATCAGGCCGGGTGGCCATGCACCTGGAATCGCTGGAGATCGCTGCCGAAACGGCAGAAATCGTCCGCATCTACAAGCCGGAGGCGACCCGGAAGAACCTGTCGCTTTCACTGGAGACGGCTCCGGGCGCCTTCGGCGCCCACGCCATGCTCGACCGGGGAGCGCTGAAAGGCATCCTCCAGAAATTGATCGGAAACGCGATCAAGTTCACGGAGCGCGGCGGCGTCACCGTCCGGATCAGCGTGGAAGACGCCGTCTCCTCCGTGCCGAACGCCAACGGCCGTACGGCATCCGAGCGCCGCGTGGTCATCCGGGTGGCGGATACGGGCATCGGGATTTCGGAGGCGTTCATCGCCCGCATCTTCCACCCGTTCACACAGGAGTCGACCGGCCTGGAGCGAACCCACGAGGGCAGCGGCCTGGGCCTGTGCATCGCGCACCAGTTTGCCGAGCACATGCGCGGCTCGCTGCGCGTGGAGAGCACTAAGGGCCGGGGGAGCGTTTTCACGGTCTCCTTCCCCTGCTCCTCCTGACGCCGGCCGGGAGAGAAGGAGAGGGGGAAAGGAGGAAAGGGAGAAAGGGGGTGTGGGAGTATGGGGGTGTTGGAGTGCAGGGCGTGGGGGTTCCTAGCCGACTTTGAAGCTGCGAGGCTCGGCTGCTTCCAGGACGGAGGAGACGAGTTGCTCGACCCTGTGGGCGGCGGTGTGTTCGGCCAGAACACGTGCCCGGGCCCGGCTGCCGATGCGAATCTGCTCCAACTCCGACGTACGCGTCAGCAAGCGCAGGGTATCCTCCGGCGAGCGGGAAACCAGGATCTCCTCTCCGGGCGTGAAGATGGTGTCCAGCCCGTCCCAATAGTCGCTGATGATGGGAATGCCGCAGGCCGCCGCCTCGAACAGCCGGACGCTCGGGGAATAGCCCGCCCGCACCATGTCGGCCCGCGTGACGTTGAGCGTAAAGCGCTGCTCGTTGTAGAAACGGCGGTGCTCGGCAGGCGGCAGGTGGTTGACGCGATCGACGTTGGCGGGCCACCGGATCGCTTCAGGATACTGCGGCCCGGCGACTACGAAGCGGCCTGCCCTCCACCTCCGCGCCGGCTCCAGCATCAGGCGTTCGAGCGGCGGCTGCCGGTCGTCACTGTACGTCCCTAGATAGCCGAGATCGTAGCGTGTCTTCGCCGCCTCCGGATAATACAGTTCGGGATCGACGGAGCAGTAGAGGGCGCGCGCCATCGGCGCGCCGTACACTTGCTCCAATACTTCCAGCGTGGGTCCGCCCGTAAAGGAAAGATAGAGATCGAAACGCGGGATCAGCGCGGGGGTGAGGTACTCGGTGTCGCCCCGCCGCAGCCTGGCCAGGGTCACCGGCGTGTCGATGTCGTAGAAGGCGACCGTGCCCGTCGCATGCTGCAGTACCCACTCTGCGACTTCGACCCCCTGCGGAACGTAGGAGCCGACGATCACCAGATCAGCCCGGCGG
>DASSAV010000229.1:0-8526 GCA_035699265.1 Rhodothermales bacterium | reverse complement strand
AAGCAGGTACTCGACGTACTGTTGTTTGGTAATCATAGCCGGACTGCCTCATGTGGTTAAGCCAGTTGCTATCTTCAACCTACTTCGCAAGCGAAAGTCCTGTAGGTATTACATCAACCAGGAATGAAGCTACCCTTCGTGCTGGCGCGGCGGTTCGTGGCCGGTGAAACATTCGAGCAGGCACTGCCGGCGGTCAAGAAGTTGAATCGGCAGGGACTCCATGCGTCGGTGGATCTGCTCGGAGAGTACGTCCATGACCGGAATATAGCGCTCTCCGCGCGGGACGCTTACATGGACCTCGTCCGCACCATCGCGCGGGAGCGGCAGCGCGACGGCCTCGACGCCAACATCTCGATCAAGCTCTCGATGCTGGGGCAGAAGATCGAAGCCGGCTTCTGCGTCGACAACCTCCGCCAGCTTCTGGAGGCTGCGAAGAACCACGACGTTTTCGTCAGACTGGACATGGAGGGGAGCGACATCACCGAGTCCACCCTGTCGATCTTCGAAGCCGTGTACCCGCAGTACCCGGATCACGTCGGGCCGGTACTCCAGGCCTACCTGCACCGGACGGAGCAGGACGTACGGCGCATCATCAAACTACGGGCGCGTGTGCGGCTCTGCAAGGGGGCCTACAAAGAACCTGCGGACATCGCCTACCAGGACATGTCCACCATCCGGGCCCGGTACATCGATTCCATGAAGCTGCTCCTGGAGCACGGACGCTACCCCGGCATCGCCACCCACGACGACCAGATCATCCGGGCGGCGAAGCAGTTCGCGGCGGCGGAGGAGATCGGCCGGGACCGGTTCGAGTTTCAGATGCTGTACGGCATCCGCCCCAGGACCCAGGTGCAGACGGCGCGGGAAGGCTACAACATGCGGGTGTACGTCCCCTTCGGCACGCAGTGGGTCCCCTACTTCAGCCGTCGCCTGCGCGAGCGGAAGGAGAATGTGTGGTTCGTGCTGAAAAACGTGCTACGAGGGTGACCCCGACGGATCCGGATTACGCCTCGTCGTCGATGCGGACCAGCTCGATGTCGAACGTGAGATCCTTGCCCGCCAGGGGGTGGTTGGCGTCGAGGGTCACCTGATCGGGGGCTACGTCCGCCACCGTGACGACCAGCGTGCTGCCGTCCGACTGCCCCACTTCGAACTGCTGGCCGACTTGCGGCTCGACGCCCTCCGGAAACTGAGTCCGGTCTATCTGGATCAGGAGATCCTTTTCACGGGGCCCGTAGGCCAGCTCGCTGGGTATGTCGACCGTCCTGGTTTCGCCCGGAATCATACCGACGACACCCTGCTCAAATCCCGGGATGACCTGTCCGGCTTCCAGCGTAAAGGTCAGCGGCTCGCCGTCCTGCGACGAGTCGAAGACGGTTCCGTTTTGTAATTTGCCAGTGTAGTGTACGGTGACCGTATCACCCGGCTGTGCCTGGGGCATAGGAGCCTCGTGGTGGTTGATTGTTAGGAAAGAGATTTGTTGTCGTACGGGTCTACGCTCCCGAACTTGCACCTACTTGACGCGGAGTTTCTGACCGGGGCGCAGCTTGCTTCCGCTCATGTCGTTGAGTTTCTTAAGCTGATCGACGGTGGTGTTGTTCCGCCTCGCAATCGTCCACAGGTTATCTCCGCTTCGGACGGTGTAGTACGTGGCTGCGGGCTTCTCGGGCTCAGGTTTCGGTTTCGCCGGCTGTTGTGCCGGCGAAGCTTGCTGCGGCGTCGGCTGCTCGACTTCCGGCGTCGTCGAAGGCGGGGGACTCGGCTGCGCCGGTGCGTGTGGTGCATTCAGCTGGTTTACAAGCTGCCGGACGCCGTCCACCTCCTTCGCAACACGCTCGGCCCGCGTGCGGACGTCCACAGACGGGACGTCGCCTTGCAACGTGACCCGTCCATTGTCGACTTGAAGGTCAATTTTGGAGATATCGATCCCGGTCAGGTCCGCCAGCTTGAGCTGTATGTTTGCAGCAATGGAGACGTCCTGCAGGCGCTGGGCTACGGACCGTGGGTCATCCGAATCTATCGAAAGCACCTTCCCGTCGGCGGCCTGCGCGGAGTCGCTCGCCTGTGCTTCCGACTGTTGTTGCAGCGTATCTCCGCTGCCCTGCCTGCATCCGGCTACGGGGCCGCTGCAGAGCAGAAGCAGCACCGCCAGTGTTGCGTAACGTCGCTGGTGCATCCACCCCTCCAACTGATTCGACTGGCTACTCGGACGCATTCTTGACGATCTCGCCCGTCTCGCTGTCAACGGCTGCCGCCTCGTGGTATTCCGTCTCGGTACGCGGCTGGTCGATGATTTCCTGCTGGGCGAGCCAGCGTTCCGCATCAATGGCGGCCATGCAGCCCGTCCCGGCCGCGGTAACCGCCTGCCGGTAGATATGGTCCTGCGCATCGCCACAGGCGAACACGCCTGGAATGTTCGTATGCGTGGACGAGGGGTGCGTGCAGATATAGCCTTGCGCATCCATTTCCAGCCAGCCGCGGAAAATCTCCGTATTGGGCTTGTGCCCGATCGCCACAAACAAACCAGACACCGCCAATACAGACTCCTCGCCCGTCTCTGTGTTTTTCAGCCGGACCCCGGTTACTTCATTTTCACCCAGCACCTCCGTCACGACGCTGTTCCACACGACGTCGATCCTCTCGTGTTTGAGCATGCGTTCCTGCATGATCTTGGAGGCGCGCAGTTCGTTGCGGCGGTGGATGACATAGACTCTGGTGGCGAAACGTGTCAAAAACAGCGCCTCTTCCGCTGCGGTGTCTCCCCCGCCCACGATCGCAATCTCCTGGCCCCGGAAGAAGGCGCCGTCACACGTCGCACAGGCCGAAACGCCGCGGCCGAGCAAGCGCCGCTCGTTGGTAAGGCCCAGGTACCGTGCCGACGCGCCGGTGGAAATGATGACGGCCTGCGCGAGGATGAGCCGCTCGTCATCGACGATGAGGCGAAATGGCCGTTGGGAGAAATCGACGGCGGTGACAGTCCCATAGCGAAGGTCGGCGCCAAACCGCTGTGCCTGGGCTTCGAATAGTTGCATCATCTCCGGGCCGAGGATGCCGTCCGGAAAGCCGGGGTAGTTCTCGACGTCGGTCGTCGTGATGAGCTGCCCTCCCGGCTGAACACCCTGAAACACCACGGGCGACAGGTTGGCCCGGGCTGAGTAAAGCGCCGCCGTGAGGCCTGCCGGACCCGTGCCGATGACGACGACCTGGTGTTGCTCGGCCCCAGTGAGATCAAAGTCGTCGAAAACGGTAAGATCGGGTTTATAGTTCGATGGTGCGGGTTTGAGCATGGCCTTCGTCGCCTTGATTCCTGACTATTCGTTGCCCGACTTCCAAAACTGGCGGGCGGACTGCTTTCTGATGAAGCTTGTAGACGCCCATTCTACGAAGGACGGCGGCGTCTTACAAAAAAGCGCCCGAAGGGGTTCACACGTATTCGAGTGCGCACCCCTTCGGGCCAATTCCATCCTCGGAGCCTGTTCACGGACGCAGGCGCGGAACACCGGCTCCGAGCTGGCGCTTCGTTCAGACGGGCTGGCCTACGAGAGCCTCCAGCCGGTCTGCGAGCACCTTCTTCGAAACGGCTCCGATGAGCTGGTCCACGACCCGGCCGTCCTTAAAGAAGAGGAGCGTCGGGATGGAGCGGATGCCGAATTGCATCGACACCTGCGGGTTATTGTCCACGTCCAGCTTGCCGATCTTTGCCCTCCCGTCAAACTCCCCCGAGAGTTCTTCTATCATCGGGGCGATCATGCGGCATGGCCCACACCACGTCGCCCAGAAATCTACCAGCACGGGGGTATCGCCTGCGCCGAGTACTTCGTCTTTGAAGTTTGCGTCCGTAAGGGTCACGTATTTCGCATTATCAGCCATTATGTGCGCCTCCACGATGTAAAGCATTTACTGAGCCTGCTGCGAAAGCAGGCTCATTTTGTACACGATCAGAACTTCTGAGTTTCTATTCGGAGCCTCCGGGGCTCCAGGCACAGTATTCTGTTGCAGATCAGTAAGAATCGTTACAGCGTACGGGGGTGTTTTGAGGCAGCGGACCGGCCTTTGCCGGGACGAGCCCCGAGGCCGTCGCAGGCGGCCGTACCCCGCCCGATGCTCCGGTAATCAGCGTCCCATGGCGTGCGGGATGGCCTCTTCGTAGGGGCGGCGCATGGTCTCGCGCGCGAGCGTGACGACGTTCTGGTCCCGAGCGGTGATTTCCAGGCCGTCCGACGTCACCACCCCCAGGCGCTGAACCTGAACCGGCGCACGCGATACGGTCCGAAGCACGGCGTCCATATCTTCCTGCCTGACGGTGAATACGATCCGCGATTGTGCCTCGCCGAAGAGGGCCGCATCCAGGCGTACCCCATCTGCGGCGGGCAGCTCCACCCGAGCGCCCAGGTTCTCGGAGAAGATAACGGATTCGGCAAGACAAATGGCGAGGCCGCCGTCGGACACGTCGTGCGCGCTGCGGACCAGGCCTTCCCGGATCAATGTGAGCATCGCATCCTGGACGGCCCGCTCTTCGGAAAGGTCCATGTGGGGTGCATCGCCTGCCGTCAGGCCTCGCACCTTGGCGAGGTATTCGGAGCCTCCGATATCGTTTCGCGTGTGCCAGCCTTCCGGCGTCAAGAGGAGGATCGCGTCGCCTTCCTGCTTGAAATCCGCCGTCGTGGCCTGTGTCGGAACGTGTTCGACGAGCCCGAGCATCCCGATGGTGGGCGTGGGGAAGACGGCGCCTTCCGGGTTCTCGTTGTAGAACGAGACGTTTCCGCCGGTGACAGGCGTTCCGAAACTCCGACATGCCTCGCCCATTCCACCGACGGCCTCCTTGAACACCCAGTAGACTTCCGGCTTGTACGGGTTGCCGAAGTTGAGGCAATTGGTGATGGCAAGCGGCTTGCCACCTGCGCAGACCACGTTTCGCGCCGCCTCGGCGACGGCGATCTGACCGCCGCGCCGGGGATTCAGATATACGTAGCGCCCGTTGCAGTCCGTCTTGACTGCCAGCGCCTTGTCCGTGCCTTTAATGCGGACGAGCGCGGCATCGCAGGGGCCGGGCCCCACGAGCGTGTTGGTGCGCACCATCGTGTCGTACTGCTCGAAAACCCAGCGCTTGGAGGCGATGTTGGGGGAGGCCAGGAGCTGTATCAGAACGTCCTGAGCTTCCCCGGACTTTACGTCCGGCACCGTATCGAGGTCGAAGGCGGCCGTCTGATCGAGATAGGCGGGCCGCCTCGTTTCGCGGTGATACACCGGCGCCCCCCCACCGAGAACGAGGTGTTCGGCCGGCACGTCCGCCACCAACTCGTCGCGCGCGTATACCTTCACCCGGCCATCGCCCGTCACCTCCCCGATCCGGGCCGCGTGTAGGTCCCACTTTTCGAAAATGGCCGTGAGCCGGTCCTCCTCCCCCTTCTTGCAGACGATGAGCATGCGTTCCTGGCTTTCGGAAAGCATGATCTCGTAGGGTGTCATGTGGCTCTCGCGGACCGGGACGTAGTCCAGGTTCAGCACCATCCCGCTCTCGCCCTTGGCGCTCATCTCGCAGGACGAGCACGTGATGCCCGCTGCGCCCATGTCCTGGATGCCGACTACCGCGCCGCTCTCGATGGCCTCGAGCGTGGCTTCGAGGAGCAACTTCTCCGTGAAGGGATCCCCCACCTGAACGCTGGGGCGTTTCGCCTCACTCGCCTCCGAAATTTCCTCCGAGGCGAAGGTAGCGCCGTGGATGCCGTCCCGCCCGGTTGCGGACCCGACGATGAAGACGGGGTTGCCCACGCCCTCCGCAATCGCCGAAGCCGTCCTCCCGACCTTCACGACGCCCACACTCATGGCATTCACGAGCGGGTTGCCCTCGTACGACTTGTCGAAATACACCTCACCGGCGACGGTGGGCACGCCGAAAGAGTTGCCATAGTCGCCTATGCCCCGTACGACCCCGTCGAAGAGGTAGCGCACGCGGGGGTTATCGAGGCATCCGAAGCGGAGCGAGTCCAGCGAGGCGACGGGCCGGGCGCCCATCGTAAAGATGTCCCGGTGAATGCCCCCCACCCCCGTTGCCGCGCCCTGGTACGGCTCGACGGCGGAAGGGTGGTTGTGGGACTCGATCTTGAACGCCACCGCCAGCCCGTCGCCGATATCCACCAGGCCCGCGTTCTCCTCGCCCGCGCCGACGAGCAGGGCGCCGCCCTCGCGCGGGAGCGTCTTGAGCAGGGCGATGGAGTTCTTGTACGAGCAGTGCTCGCTCCACATCACCGAATAGATGCCCAGCTCCGTGAAGGTCGGCGTGCGGCCCAGTTTCTCCAGGACCCAGCCGTATTCCTGCTCGGTCAGACCGTGGCTGAGCGCCAGTTCCAGGGTGACTTCAGGTTCTTGCAAGGTGGTGGGGAACATAGGAGAACGATGGGGACGCCGACAGAATGGAGCGTGGATGGAAGCCTGCAAAATACAAAAGCATCCGGTCCTTTAACGACGGACCGGACGCCCGGATGCAAAGCCTCCGTCAATTCCGCCTCACCGCACCACCAGCATCCTCCGCGTAAACGTCCCGCCGTCTGTCTCCAGACGGTACAGGTACACCCCGCTCGGGAAGCGGCCCGCGTCGAGCGTCAGCGCGTGGCGACCTGCCGGATACGACCCATCCGCCAATACCGCCACACTTCTGCCCAGCATGTCGTACACGACCAGCCGCACGGCAGAGGGCCTGGGCAAGTCAAACCGGATCGTCGTCTGCTGGCTGAACGGGTTCGGGGCGTTCGGAAGAAGGGCGAAGGCACGGGGCAAATCTGTATCGGAGTCTTCAGCGGACGTATTCACGGCGCCGATGCGTAGCTCCACGGGCACAAGTGCTTCCGTGCTGAAGCCTTCAAAGTACGACAACGTAAACGTCAGCGTATCCCGGTAGATGCCGTCCGGGAGGGACGGCGAGCCGAGTTTGAAACCCGCCGCACCCGGCAGTTCTCCCGATTCCACATCAGGCAGCACCCAGTCTGCATTCGCAGACACGCTCCAGGTCCACGGAAGACCTTCCAGCGCCGCGAACTCGACACTCGCTTCTGCGGGCTGGCCCGCAGGCGTACTCACGTGGATTGCGGCAGGCCGGACTGTCGGTACCGGTTGCGTGCCGAAGAAACCGGAGAGGGACATGCCGGCAAGCGCATCGCGCTCGGCCACCCCATCAGCATCGGCGTCGACCATGAGCCTGGCATCGGACGTCAGGCCACCTGCCACGAGCTCGAAGGCTACCGAACCGCCCGACGCCAGATCCTCGCCCTGGAACACCTTGTAAAACTGCCCTCCGTCCTCTCGTACCGTCATTCGCGTGAGCTGGACATTCGCAGGCCCTTCGGGCGCCGACGCCGTCACGCGGTACCCTTTCTCTATCGGTGCGGAAATCACGACGGTGAACTTGCCCGGCCAGTACGCGACCTCCGGCAACTCGTACTCTATCGTGCCATACCCCGCTTCCGCAGACGGGCCGATGTGCTTGCCGGATTCGTCTCGAATATCCACGGCTAGCGGCGCAGAGCCCGTGACGTAGAACACCTCCCGAACCGGCGTGCTCCAGTCGGCCCGCGAAGCGGCGATACGCAGATCGGGCGGATCAACATCCGGCGAGTCTTCCGTCACCTCGGCCTGCGGAATGATCTCGTAGCCGGATCGAAGCACCTCGACGACCCGGTCGAGCGCCATGATACCGCCATCAGTACGCGCGCAGTTCTCGGCAATCAGCCCGACGTGCTCGCAGTCGTAGTATTCGAACTCCTCGATCCAGGGGCTCTCGTCGACGCCGGAAAGATCCGTCTCGCCCACGTCCTGGTTGTGCCCGAGCGTGGCGGAGAGCAGGGCCACGGTGCCGTCACCACGGCCGAGCACAGGCACGAGCCGCTCGCGATAGCCCCGGTGGTCGTCAGTGTCGCCGGGCTCCGAGCGTTCGGCCTCGCTGTCGAAAAAGCTCTTTTTGCCGGGGCCCAGCTCCCACCCGACGGCTGTCCTGGCTGCCTGATCTCCCGCGAATCGGAAAATCTGCGGCGGACGATTGTAACTGCGCCAGTCGTCGATCAGGTCGTGGACGTTTTCCTGCTGGTCCTGCCAGATGGCGGCATTCCGCGCAAGGCCCGGTGGCTGGCCTTCGGTACTTTCTCCTTCCTGGAAGACCTTGGCTCGTGTGAGAAAGCTGAACGTACTGTCATAGCTGCGCAGGGGCATGTTGTAGAGATCCACCAGGTAATGATCGCGCTGGTTGGTATTCTCCCCAACTTTCATGGCCTGCCAGTACGCCTTGCTCGGCATCAGGCCATAGGCGCCCGGTATGTTCCGCGTCATCTCGAGCATCCGGCCCCAGTCGGCGTCGAAGAACATGTTCTCGTCCACACCGAAGACGTAGCCGCGCGTCTGGGCGGCCGATCCCTGCGGAGTGCCGAGATACGGTGTCCCGATCGTAATGAGACGATGCACACGGTCGGCGCTCTCCGGGTAGGTCCGCAGATAAAGGCTCCCCACGATGCCTCCGTTCGAGTGGCCTATGAGGTC
>DASSAV010000228.1:0-5067 GCA_035699265.1 Rhodothermales bacterium | reverse complement strand
TTGTAGTTCAGGCTGGAAAATAATACCCGAACCAGCACGTCACCCTCTGGAAGCTGCGACGCCTCCAACTCCTGAATCGAGGCCCTCGCCCCCTCCCCATCCTGCTCCAGCACCAGCGCTCGAAACATCGTCGTCCCCTCCTTTGCGTTCATAAAAATCACCGCTCCCCAAAATACACCCCTCCTCCCAACCCGCCGCACCCACTTCCGCCCCCGGCCCCCCACCTCTATGGATAAGAACAGGAAAAACACAACTTGCCCCGAGAAACGCTTGCATGGCGCCATCGTATACTACTTCGCGCCACCTTCACATCCACACGCCCAAACAGCGGCCGCCGGCGGTCAGCCGTCGGCGGTCGTTCCGAACACGTGAACACCCGAACACGTGAACACGCGACAGCCCCCGCCCGCGACCTCCGCGACGGCTATCGCCTGCGCCTGCTCGGCGGATGCATAGTCGCGCTCCTCCTCCTCATCGCCGTCGCCCACTTTCCCACCCCTATCCCTCGCTCCGGCATCGACTGGCACACGCAGAACAGTCGCCGACACCTCACGCGCCAGGAAATCATTACCCTCACGGACGCCCAGACCGCCGGCATCCAGACCCCCGCCGGCGCCTTCTCCGAATCCGCAACCGACGGCCAGGGCGGCAACGACGCGCAAACATTCGACCTGCAAGCCGCCGGGGATAGTGAGCGCGTGGGGCAGAGCCGAGCCGCCATCCCCCACCTCAACCGCCTCGAAGGCGACTTCGCCGACGTCGCGCCGCAGGTCGTGGGCGGACTCGGCGCCTTCTACATCAACATTCAATATCCGGAGAAAGCCCGCCTCGCAGGCATTGAAGGCCAGCTCGTCCTCTCCTTCGTCGTCGAAGCCAACGGCGTCCCCTCCGAGATCCACGTCGACGACGGCCTTCACCCCCTGTGCGATTCCGCCGCCGTCCGCGCCCTCCGCGCGACCCGCTTCGTACCCGTACGCCAGAACGGCAAATACGTCCGCATCCGCATGCGCCTCCCCGTCCGCTTCAAGCTCATCGACAACCCCGCCGCCCCCTCCGGAAACGGCTAACTCACCCCAATCTTCTAACCTTCAACTTTCCAACTTTCCAACTTTCAACCCAGAACCCCCCGCCGCACCGCCCAGAACAGTCCCCCCAGTAACACCCCGTGCACGATCTCCCCCCGGTCCGCCATCTCCAGCACCTCCTCCGGCCGGAAGAAATGCAGCGCCAGCTCCTCCGCGTGGTCCAGGACCGGCTCCCCGACGCGCCGCGCGTTCCGCGCCACGAAGAAATGCGCGAAGTTCGTCTGACGCGACGGGTCCTGCGCGCACTTCCCCAGAAACGTCCAGTCGTCCGACACGTACCCCGTCTCCTCCCGCAACTCGCGCTTCGCCGCCGCCAGCGGATCCTCCCCCGCATCGATGGTCCCCGCCGGAAACTCCAGGCTCATCCGGTCGATCGCGTACCGGTACTGCTCCACCATCACCATCCGCCCGTCCTCCGTCAGGCAGATCACCGCCGCCCAGTCCGGGTGCTCGATCACGTGGTATTCCGGCAACTCCACCCCGTTCGGCAGCCGCACGTGGTCCACCCGCAGATTCATCCACCACCGCTCCACCAGATACCGGCTGCTCAGCTTCTTCCAGGCGTTCATACAATAACAGGCAGTCTCATTAGCGACAGAACGGACGGATGCCCCAATACAGCCGCCCGCCCCAAGATAACGGAAGAAAGCACACCCGGTCCCAACCTCGTAGGGGCGACCCGATGGGTCGCCCGCCTCCGGTCCCCCTATGGCCATTCGCCAGCAACTCCCACCCACGCCTTCGTAGGCGAATGGCGTGCCCGTCAGTGTTCACGCCGCAATAAGTGGAAACACGACTCGTCACTGTCGCTTGAGTAGGGCGTCGTAATCTGCGTGCGAACCGATCCAGAACCATTGGATACCCTGGTTACCCCACTTCCCCACCGCTCGATAGCCCTTCGCGATGCGTACCGAGTAAATCGGCTGGGTTGGATGCACTTGCTTGAAACGCAAGCTGCTGTGCCACGGATCGCGCTTGAATTGCTGGTACGCCTTCTTCGCCTGCCGCTGTATGTCCCCCGGCAAAGCCGCGAGTTGCTTCCGAAATAGCGCCGTGGTCCTCGATGTCACAGGGCATCCGGATCGAGTTCTTCCGTAAGTCCCTGACGATCCTCCTCTTCCGCCTCATCAGCGAGCCGTTCAAGCACGTCGCCCGACCGTGCAAATGCAGCATCCCAGCGCGCCTCGTCCTCGATCTCTTCGAGGATGAGCGCCGCGATGGCGTTCTGCTGTTCTTCGGGAAGCCGCCTGGCCTCTGAGACAGCCTTTTCTAGCATGTCAGTCATAAGATGTCGTGCTCCCATACGAGATACGATGCCGATTGGACTTCAGAAATGCATCTTCGTTTCCTTCGACCTCCCCCTACAACCGCACCCCCACGAGCACGTCAAGAGCATTGTTGTACGCATCGCGCGGCACATCGTCAGGCAGCGAATTCGTGAAATCCACGTTGTACCGAACCTCGCCGAAGACCGCAACCGGCAGAAGCTGCGCCGCCTCCACGCCAACGCCCGCCGTCACCCCGAAAGCCGTAGGCGAATACGCCGCAGCCAGCGAGCCATCTTCGCCTGGGCTCCCCCCGAGATAGACGTCGAGACGAGGGCCTCCGGTGACGTAAGGAGCCACCACCCCGCCCGGCGCGCGCAGCTTCGCCTGCGCGGCAAAAGACAGGTAGTCAAACCTCCAGTCGAACCGAGCGGTGCCGGCAGGATTATTGTTGAGGTCTCGCACCTCGTGTTCCATCGCGTACCCACGCTGCACATAACCCCCTTCCGTCACGATGGAAAGGAAGGACAGATTCAACCACTCCGCATACGCCAGAGCCGCTACTCCATAGCGACGTACCGTATCGAACCTGATAGGGTTCTCTGAATCAGGGTTCAGATCCGGACTGCGGACGTTGGCCGCCGTGAGCCCCGCCTTGATCCCATACCCACGGATCAACTGAGCCCGAGCAGGAACGGCAAAGGCTCCAAACGCCAGCAGCAAAACGACGAATCGAAACATGGACGAGCCTCTCTCTAAAAACGAGAATTCCACCAGAGCATAACGACAGGTGTGTGAACGGCACCCACAATCCTACGCCATCCCCGCCTCCCAAACAAGAGCATCGTAGGGCCGCGCAGCCCCTCTCGTCCTCTCCTTCTCTCTTTCCCCCTCTCACCCTCTCCCTCCTTCTCTCCCTTCCTGCCTCCGCCTCCTGTCGAATCACGGCCCGCGCGCCGGGTGGAATCCCCGCGCGGTTGAGCGAGTGGCGCCCGAGACATCTTCCGAATGATCGCCACCGCTCACGCGCCGCTCGGTCGATGAGCGCGCCGGGAAGGGGATTCGCGGGTTTTGATTCGATCGCCCTTCTTTGGTTCTTTCTTGGGCGAGCAAGAAAGAACATCCATGAACTGCCACATACCCACAACCACGAAACACCCCCGAACACAACCAACAACTGACCACCAACAACCGACCCAAAGTGTGCAAAGTGTGCAATAATGCGCGATGCACGTTCTAGAATGAGACTATCCCTGCCCCCAACTTGAACACTCGAACACGATTGCGTCCCCGGTGCGATTCGACACCAATTACACATTATTCATTGCGCATTACGCATTATCTTAACCCCGTATAACTCCTCGCCAACCCCACGACCTGATGGCTCTCGAAACCGTCGAAGCACGTGAAGCCCGGCCCATGCAGCGCTACAAGGTGCGCACCGGCATGTTCGCCTGGCTCTGCCACCGCCTGAGCGGACTGGCAATCGTCGCCTACCTCATCCTACACGTCTGGGGCCTCCGCGCCCTCTCCGACCGCGACCAGTTCAACACCCTCATCGCCGAATACCACGCCCCCATCTTCAAGTTCGGCGAGTTCATGCTGCTCGTAGCCGTCGCCTACCACGCCCTGAACGGCCTTCGCATCGTCCTGATCGACTTCCTCGGCTGGAGCCCCAACCAGAAAAGGCTGTTCTGGACCCTCGGCGCGGTCGCCGTGCTCATCATCATCGTCGGCGGCTACCCCAGCATCTACGCCCTCGTCACCTACTTCACCACCTGATCCGGACCGCACAGCCCGATCCAGGCGCTCCCGCAACATTTCCCCTACGAAAGAAGAACATGGCGGTATACGGAAAATCCGGACGCTCGCAGGCCTACAGTTGGTTCCTGCACCGCATCACCGGCACCTTCCTGATCTTCATGCTGATTACCCACTTCTGGATTCAGCACTACGACGCCCAGCTCGCCTCCGTCACGCACGACGTGGTCGTCCCCGGCCAGAGCGAGAGCGTCGAGAACGCGAAGGCGACGGAATCCGCAAAGTCCGTCGTACACGGCGGCCTGCCCCATTACCCGCAGGAAGCGGTCGAGGCCGTCCGTGCCAGACGGGCCGCCGGCCTGCTCCCCCCGGCAAGACCCGGCGAACCCGAAGTCACCTCGTACGACGTGGTCATGACGCGCCTCGCCGACCCCGTCTATGCCGTGCTCTGGAAGGGCTTCAACATCCTCTTCCTCCTCTTCGCCCTCCACCACGGGTTCTACGGCCTCAACAACGTCCTCAGCGACTACATCCGCAACGACATGGGCCGCGCCATCGCCCGCACCCTCTCGTGGACCCTCGCCCTCGTCCTCCTCGTCGTCGGCCTCTACTCTGTCATCACCGCCGGATGGGGCATGCACACCCTCACCCAGACCACCGCCGCCCTCTTCCGATAAATGGCGAACCCATGCGCACGTACAGACCTTCGGTAGGGACGCCTCGGCGAGGCGTCCCTACCAGTCCGAAGCCCTCGCATACAGCACCTGAAATAAAGGCATGATCTTCTCGCACGACGTGGTCATCATAGGCGCCGGGGGCGCGGGCCTCACCGCCGCCCTCTACGCCAAAGAAGGCGGCGCAGACGTGGCCGTGGTCTCCAAGCTCCACCCCCTCCGATCCCACACCGCCGCCGCACAGGGCGGCATCGGCGCCGCCCTCGGAAACGAGGAAGAAGA
>DASSAV010000227.1:0-2375 GCA_035699265.1 Rhodothermales bacterium | reverse complement strand
GGGCCGGTCGGGTTCGGGCATTGCATGCTGCACACGACGGCGGAGTCGCTAGGCGAGAAGCTGCCCTGTACGGATGCCACGGGAAGGTTCACCATCACCGCCGACGCCCGGATCGACAACAGGGAAGAGCTGCTGAGCCTGCTGCGTGTTTCTCGTCCGGCGGGCAGCGTCAGCGACAGCGCGTTGATCCTGCTGGCGTATGAGCGGTGGGGTGAGGCTTGCGTGGAGCATCTGCTGGGCGATTTTGCCTTCGCGATCTGGGATGCGCAGGAGCGGCGGCTGTTTTGCGCGCGGGATCACTTCGGCATCCGTCCGTTTTACTACCACCACCGTGCAGGCCGCCACTTCACCTTCGCCACGGAGATCAAGGCGCTTCTGACACAGGAAGGCGTGCCGGAGCGGCTCAACGAGGTGCGCCTGGCGGACTACCTGGTGGGCATGCGCGAGGATGCGGAGATCACGATTTACGAGGAGATCTGGCGGTTGCCGCCGGGGCACACGCTCGTGGTAGACGGGCGCGGTGTAGAGAAGCGGCGTTACTACGAAGTGCGTCCTGCCGGGGACGTAGGCGAGGCGTGGACGGACGAGGCATACGCGGAGCGGTTTCGGGAGTTGTTCGAGGAGGCGGTGCGGTGCCGGCTGCGGAGTGCGTTTCCGGTGGGGAGCGAGTTGAGCGGGGGGTTGGATTCGTCGTACGTGACGTGTGTGGCGCGTGACGTTCTGGCGGGAGAGGGTCGGGGTCCGCTGCACACGATCTCGCTGGTGTTCGACGAGGTGAAGGAGTGCGACGAGCGGGTGTACATCGAGGAGGTGGTGAAGCAGGGGGGCGTCGTGCCGCACTACGCGGCGGGAGATGCCATCGGGCCGCTCACGGCAGCGGAAGAGATCTACGAAACACTCGACGACGGACTCGTGGGAAATAACTTTCAACTGGGCTGGCAGATGCTGCGCCTGGCGGGAAGATCTGGGATTCGGGTACTGCTCGACGGGATTGATGGAGACTATACGGTTAGCCACGGGGCGCTCTACTTCCATGAACTGGCTGCTAGTGGAAGGTGGGGTGAGTTTGCTCGGATGGCTCATGAAGCTGCGGCTCGCCATAAGAATGCCGATCATAAACATCCACTCGACCTCATTCTGAGCAGCCCGGACGCTAACTTCAAAGCGTTCGGAATCGATGTGCTGGAGGGCTATGCTGATCGCTCTCAGGTAATTTCCTTCATGCGAGCAACGGTGCAAGTTGAGAAGCACCTGGGGATTCCTAAGCTTAAACTCTTCCGGCGGTACTGGCGCAGATTGGTTGCCCCGCAGGTGCTGCTCGAAAAGAGGCGCGCGGTGCGCCGTCCTAAGCCGAGCGGCGTGCCGGTATGGATGAACACGGCTTTTTCTGACCGCATCGGTTTGCAGCATCGCATCGAAGAAATGCGTGCGAGTAGGGGTCGCGCTCCGTTGACAGTGCGAGGAAATCAACGTCACATTCTAAATAGGCCGGGTCTTGTTCTGTCCTATGAAATTTCCAGCCACATGGCAGCCATGTCCGGGCTCGAATCGCGCCACCCATTCATGGATAAGCGGCTGATCGAGTTCTGCCTGGCATTACCTGGCCGGCAAAGTCTCTATGGCGGGTGGACACGCATGGTGATGCGCCGGGCGATGCAGCAGGGAGGAGTACCGGATCGCATTGTGTGGCGTGCCGGAAAGGCAGATCTCAGCCCCAATTTCAGGCACGTACTGCTGGGTCTGGACGGCGACAAGCTGAGATTTCGTCTTTGTAACCTCGGCGTTTTGCAGGAATATATTTCACCGGCTTACTTTTCCGAACAGTGGTCGAGGCGGCAAGCCTTGAGCATAAAGTCTTTGTCGGATGCAGCCAGTGCCGCAACACTTTCCCTGTGGATGCAAAAGCGTTTCCGTACACCCGGTATAACCGGGCCTCTCCAATCTGATTCCTCAGAGAGCCTCGATTCCCGTGTCGTACTGGCCGAGGGCGCATAGAATGATGAGTGATCCTTACATAGATGCGCCAAATCCTACAGCCTTCCCTTCCTGAAAAGGCCGTAGGACAGTACGCTGACATCGATATTTATGCGACGTTGTAAATAAACGGCACCTTCGTGAGTGGAATAGCGGGCACATACAATCTGGACGGAAGGCCGCTCGGGCGCTCAGCACTCGGGCGCATGGCGGCGTCCATGGTGCACCGCGGCCCGGACGGCATCTCCGTATGGTCCGAGGGGCCGGTCGGGTTCGGGCATTGCATGCTGCACACGACGGCGGAGTCGCTAGGCGAGAAGCTGCCCTGTACGGATGCCACGGGAAGGTTCACCATCACCGCCGACGCCCGGATCGACAACAGGGAAGAGCTGCTGAGCCTG
>DASSAV010000226.1:0-13544 GCA_035699265.1 Rhodothermales bacterium | reverse complement strand
GACGCATGCGCTCGACGAGCAGCGTGAACCGGCGATGGAGCCGGATCCCATCGACGACGACGTAGACGGCATAGAAGACGATCCCCGCGTAGAGGACGTAGAGCAGGGGTCGTATCCATTGCTGCCGGGCGAAAGCGAGCGCGTTTTCCTGGAAAGTCGAGATGGCTATGAGGATGAATCCCAGCAAGCCTGCCAGCTCCCGCCATCGGATTGTCACGTAATACTGGAAGAACGAACGGCGCCGGACGGAGTGGCGCAGCTCTCTCCGGAAGTTGAAAATCCTGTGCCAGAGTTTCCCGCGAGAGAGCAACCAGAGGAGCAGGGCGGCGATGAGTAGGATCTTGAGCATAGGAGCGGGGGGCACGTACCGCGGTGCAGCCCAATGTAGGGCATCGCGGGGGCACGTGGGTACAGGGACGAAACTCCGGATCGGGAAGAGAGCGGCGGGCCGCTCCGCTTACCCTTACGTCAGCCTGAGCAGATGGAGGATCAAGCTGATGACGAACACCACGACGGCGACGACGACGGCCAGCAGCACCAGCAGGATCACGGCGAGGCCAATGAAAAAAGCGCGGTTCGAGGCGGTGCGACTGGCCGTTTCCGGGTTGACGTGGCTTTCCAGCAACGCGACGTTGCGGAGGTTCGATTTGTAGACGGCATCGAAGATGTCGCCCAGGATGGGGATGCTGCCGATGAACGTGTCGAGCGCGACGTTGACGACCATGCGCAGCAGGCTCGCCGGCGACGCTCCGGCCCGCGCAGCTTCTATGATGATATAGGAGGACAACAGGAAGCTCGCCGCGTCACCCGCACCCGGCACGAGCCCGATGATGGAATCCAGGCCGACCCGGTACCCGATGCCCGGAATGCGGAAGGCCTCGTCCATGAGTTGCGCCAGGCGCCGGATCCGCTGAACGCTCTTGTCACCGGTACGCAGGGCAGGATCAGCTTTGCGGGGCATGGGCGGGAACGGGCATGGAAAGGGAGAATGCCGGCCAGAGGCCGCGGCTTTGCTTTCGCGTCTGGAGCACCTGTTACTTCCACGTCGGTCTACCGTTCGCGTGGCATTGTGACGAAGTGCTTCGCTTCCGGGGTCGACACCGAGCGATGCGCCAAAGGTGACAGGTGCTTCCGCCTATACCGCATCGCGGGGAAGTCTGGGGTGCACATCGATCTAATGTGGTGTGTGGCATATTTGCAGGGAGTGAAAGGAGCGGGTTCCGCTCCGAAGGACTGCGGTAGCAGTCTCGTGATAACAGTCCATCCACCTGTCTGGAGGATCGAATGCTGGGCACCTTCTACTTTCGGCTTCGGTTCAAGCCTTTTCTGCATAATTCCGAGGGTGCGAAGGCGATGGCCGAGCTGCTCCTGACGCGGCTGACCCGTGATGTCGTGGAGGAAGCCGGGCCGATTCGCTCCCGGAACGCGAATTTGCAGTTCGAACGCGAGCACCTGCTCGGATACCTGGCGCATTCGGTCCCAGGCCCTGTTCACTCGGCCAGCCTGTTGGGGCGCATGCTCGCGAGCATGGTTCTGATGGCAGCCCTCACGGTATCGGTTACCTATCTCTATTTCACCGCGCTGGCGGACTGGATGTCCGCTGCACTCCCAGGAAAGGGTCTGGGAATGGTTGCAGCCGGCCTTCTGGCAGTGACGCTGGCCGGCGGTGCGATGTACGCCTGCAACGGCGTCGTGCAGGCGACCTTCTCCGTTCGAGAGGAGCACGTGGCGCGGCGCCACATGCTCCTGCGGGGAACCCTCTGGACCCTACTCCTCGGCTGCACGGAGATGATCGTCTTGCTGCTCATGGTGGGCGCGTCCCAGGATGCAGGGACGGGCACGGCGGTGCTGCCGTTCCGCTACGCAGGTCCCCTCGTGGCGTTGCTGCTTCCGATCCTGGGAGGATTTCTGTCAATAGACCTGGGCCATGCCGTAGAGGTGTACCGAGCGTCCTCCAGGCTGCACGGCGCAGAAGTTCGGATTGCTGAAATCGGAGCCGAGATGGAGCAGAATCGGGCTACCTGGCAGCATTCCGTTCGGTGCAAGGCGCTCACCTACTGGGGCCTGTATCAATCGTTCGCCGTACGGAAGGGCGCCATAGATGCACTATGCGAAGAACCCCGCCCAGCCGTTCCGTTCGATTCGTTCGAAGCCTTCTTCCACGAGGCAGAACGACGTTTCCAGGCGGACGCCGTTGAATTGATGGGGACGCCTTCCGCATGCGGAGACGGTGTGCTCGACCTGAAGCAGCCCCGCCTATCTGTCCCGGTCAGGCCTGCATCGCACGGCGCCCGGCAGGCAGAGGACGTACAGCTTCGGTGGACGGCACAGTCGGCTGTATGAGACCGCGGGAAAGGAGACGGGGAGTCTACGAGAGTAGGAGGGTAGGAGATTGGGGTATGGGGGTGTGGGAGTTTGGGGGAAACGGAACAGCGTGAGGTTCTTTTACCAACACCTTCGGGAAACGGCATGAGGCCGGACGGGTTCAGCGGGTCTTGAACAGGGAAGCGATGGTGCCGACCACGGCCGTATAGAGGGCAGATCCCAGCCAGAGCGAGGTGATCATAAACAGGCTGCGCGCGCCAGACTGCACGACGAGAAAGATGATGAGGAGTCCATTGTGCAGGAGCGCGATCACGAAGCTGCCGAGAAAAGCCTGTTGCGGCAGGATGAGCAGCGTTTCGCGCTCATTGGCGGGGAAGAGGCCCACGAGAAAGCCCACCAGCGTCTTTACGAACGCCTGAATGCCCCAGGTGCCGTAGAGGGCATCCATGATGAGGCCCAGGACAAATCCTGACGCGGAGCCCGCCTTGCGCCCGTAGCGCAGGCCCAGCCAGGCGACGAAGAGGAGAACCGCATCAGGGTAGGCGCCCCACACACGCAGGCGGCCGAGAATCAGCCACTGGAGCGCGACGACGAGCAGCCCTGACAGGACATAGCGAATCACTGCGGGCATGTGAACGCGGGTGGGTGATAGGGCTACAGTTTGAGTACGCGCCGCCAATGTAAGAACCGGACAAGGGATGAGAAAGGGAAAAGGAGGGCGACGGGCCGGCCTGGCCGCCCCGGCTCAGGCCGGATTAGCTGAGGTTACGGCCCGAATAATCTGGTCGATGGTCTGGGTCACCTGGTAGGATGGGGCCGTGTAGTGATTCGAGATAATCGAAAAGGCGACCCGATGCCCGTCGGCGGTAGTGGCGTAGCCGCTTAGCGAGCGGACGGACTCCAGCGAGCCGGTCTTGGCGTGTACAGGAAGCCCGCCCAGGCGGCCGCGCAGGGTAGAGTGCGCCTCTCCGCCTTCCGCGAGCGATTGCACGAAGGCCCGGTTGGTCGCCATGTAGGAGAGCAGACCCACCATGGCCTGCGTCGTGATGAGATCCTTGCGGGAGAGTCCTGATCCATCCTTGATCGAAATCGAGGGGTCGTTTACACCGGCGCGGCTCAGCAAGTCCTTGATGCGCCGCTCGCCGCCCGCCGCCGAGCCGCCGTACGCCATCGTGCGGAAGACCTGCTCCGCATAGAAGTTGTTGCTCTCCTTGTTCAGCGTGGCGACGATCTCCGACAGCGGGGGGGAGAAGTGCACGAACAACAAGCTCGCCCCACTCTCGTCAGGGATCTCCTCCAGGTCGTCTATGTCGAACAGCCGTGCGCGCGTCTCGATGTCGTTTCGCTGGAGGTACTGGGCAAAGGAGTAGACGGCGAGCATCGTGGGGTTGGCGACCGGCACGTTCAGGGCGCCCTGGTACGAGCGCGGCAGAGAGCCGGTGACCGTGAGGACGTCGTTCGAGAAATCGCGTTCGACGTCCAGAGCCCATCCACGTCGCCGCGATGCCGTGGTGGCCTGATTTATGATTTTGAGGTATCCCCCCGGACGGCTCGTTATTTTCGGCGGATCGCCTACGCCCGCGGATTTGAAACCGACCTCTACCACATTGTCGCGATAGGAGAGGCCGCTGGCGCTGATGCCGAGCTCTCGGCTGGCCTGATTCGTGAGATAGTCGATGTCCCACCCCTCCCCGTAGCGGCGGTCGTCGAAGACATTGTCGTCCCCGATGATCCGGCCCTCGATAGCGGTTACACCGATCTCCTTGAGCGCCTGCGCCCAGGCGCGCAGCGGATCGACCCCGCGGGTTTCGACGGATCCGATGGTCGGGTCGCCGGAGCCGACGATAATGAGGTCGCCTTTCAACACGGAGCCGTCGACTTTGCCGTCGAAGAGGAGCCTGGTTCTGTACCGGAAGTCCGCTCCGAGCGCCTCCAGGGCCGTGGCTGTGGTGAACAGCTTCTCGTTGGAGGCCGGCATGACCGGGAGGTTCGCGTTCTTGCTGTACAACACGCGCCCGGTCTGGAGATCCTTGACGTAGATGCTCCAGATGGCCGTGTCGGTATTGTCTACGATCCGGTCGATCCTGTCGGAGAGGATGGCGGGGGTCGCGGCACCCAGGGTCGCCCAGAGCATGACGACCAGAAGGGCCGGGATGAAGTGGACCTTCCGGCCCAGGGGCAGCGGGAATCGACGCGATCTATGGAAATACATGGGGGTATACTGCTAAACTACTGAAGCCGAAAGGTGGGGTCGGCAAGGTACTTACCAGAACAAACGTCATGCCACGGGGTCTGTGAATCTCGTGCCAGAACTTCGATATGGAGGTGGGTGGACGACAGCAGACGGCAGGCCGCCGACAGTCGCGGAAGAGGAGACGGAGAGTCTACGAGCCTGGGAATCTATGAGGTCACGGTCCGTACGCACGGGTATGATACGAGGAACATCCCTGCGGGAGCCTGGTTTTCAGCATCGTTACGCACGTTTCAGCACGGTTTCTCAAGCTATGGCTCGACGCCCCCCCGCACGTTCCGCCCGCACCGCCACACCCAAGGCGGGTCCCCGAGGCACGATGGTATTTGAGCGGCAGAACTACATCCTGCTCATCATCGGGGTCGTGCTCGTCGTCGTGGGCTACGTCGTGATGCGTGCGGAGAACGAGGTAAACGGCTTTCTTTCGCTGTACCTCTGTCCGATTCTGCTGCTCGCGGGCTACCTCGAAATCATCTACGCCATCCTCTGGCGCCCGAAGGCAAGGGTGGAGGAAGTTGCGACGGCGAATACCTGAGCGAGCGGTCGTTAAGGATCGTCGGGATAGGCGGGTTGTACGACCCGCCTTTTTTGTCGGGGCCCGCTACTCGTAGAGCAGGTATCGTTCGCGTTGCCGGCGGAAGGTGGTCACGTCTTCCTCCCACGCGGCGACGATTGCCTCGGGCGCGGCATCGCTGGTGAGCATGTCGTAGAGGCGAGTGGACCCCGAAAGTTTCGCCAGCCATTCGGGGCGGCTGATGAAGTCGTTCCGTTCGCCGGGCGGCGCCTGGTGGTAGAAGGCGTGCAGGACGTGCACGCCCACGGCGACCGGATCGAACGTCTCCGGATCGGTAACGACGTAGCGGATGCCCTGTACCGTCTGTCCTTCCAGCTTCGGGTTTACCGCCATGCCTGGAATACTGTGCGGCGTGAACGTAGCGGCCTCGAACCGGACGCCCGGAAGCTTCCGGCTGTTGAGTTCGTCCGCGAGCGCCTGCCCGTCGGCCCAGGGAGCGCCCAGGTTGAGGAACGGCGTCCTGGTGCCGCGGCCTTCGCTGGCCGACGTGGCCTCGAAGAAGGCCGCGCCGGGGTAGACGAGGGCCGTCTGGAAATCGGGGATATTCGGACTGGGCGGGATCCACGGCAGGCCGGTCTCGGGCCACAGCATCGAGCGCTTCCAGCCCGTCATCTGGACCACCTGCAACTGCAGGTTTTCGAGGCCCGGCAGCATCCGCTCCCCTTTGATCATCCGCGCGAGTTCGCCGACCGTCATTCCGTGCGTGACCGGGATCGGGTACTCCCCGACGAAGGATTCGAACTCCGGCTGCATCAGGAACCCTTCCACGCGCACGCCGCCGATGGGATTGGGGCGGTCGAGCACGACGAATGGGATGCCTTTTTCGGCGGCTGCTTGCATGGCAAGCCCCATCGTGGAGATGTACGTGTAGAAGCGTGCTCCGACATCCTGGATGTCGAACACGAGCACGTCAACGTCCCGTAGCATCTCGGGCGTGGGCTTCCGGGTATCGCCGTAGAGGCTGTAGATGGGAACGCCTGTCTTCTCATCCCGCCCGCTGCCGACCTTCGCGCCGGCGGCGGCCTGTCCGCGGATGCCGTGCTCGGGGCCGAAGAGCGCCGTCAGTTTGACGTTCGGTGCGTTGTAAAAGAGGTCGATCAGGTGGACCGAATCCACCATGGCCGTGTGGTTGACGATCAGGCCCACCCGCTTCCCGGCAAACCGGCGGAAGTTCTCTTCCGCGAGGACCGCTGCACCTGTTTTGACGGGGCCTGCAGACACGAGCGAAGCGGCGGGCGGCAGGGTGGAGCTTGCCTCCGCGCCGGTACCGTCCACACGGGGGCCGCATGCAGCCAGGAAGGTGAGGGAGGCCAGGGAAAGGGTCCAGAGCACGAGGTGAAGTCGCTGCACGTGGGATTGGAGGTGGTTGGTAGGAGGTTTCGTGATAGGTCGGCGGGCGGCAAATCGTTCCCGGCAGGCGGGCTCCTTTCTTTGCGGCAGCGACGGCGTTTTACGTTAAGTTCATGGAGTCGCAACGGCCTCTCCGCCATGTGGAGAACCGAATCTCCGTATACTTGAGAGGCAATATTCACGCGCTCATCACCCACTGCACCGTATGGCGATCCTTCATCCGTTTCGCGCCGTCCGACCCTTATCAGAGAAAGCCGGGGCCGTCGCCTGCGTCCCGTACGATGTGATCAACACGGAGGAAGCGCGGGCGCTGGCCGAGGGCAATCCGGTCAGTTTCCTGCACGTGATCCGTCCTGAAATCGATCTGCCGGAAGAGATCGACGAGCACGCCGAGGTCGTGTACGACAAAGGCGCCGAGAATCTACGGAAGTTTGTGGAAGCGGGCTACACGATGCAGGAGGACCGGCCGCTCGTGTACGTGTACCGGCTGGTGATGAATGGGCGCCCGCAGACGGGCATCTTCGGGTGCGTGTCGGTCGAAGAGTACGACGACGATACGATCCTGAAGCACGAACTGACCCGCCCGGACAAGGAAGACGACCGGACGCGCCACATCCTGACGCAGCAGGCGCACGCCGAACCCGTCATGCTCACCTTCCGGGACGACGCCGAGGTGAACCGGATCATGGAAGCGGTCACCGCCATGCCGCCGATGTTCGACTTTACGGCCCCGGACGGCATCAGGCACACGGTATGGCAGGTCGCCGACACCGGCCAGTTGGTGGATGCGTTCGGCGGAGTCGAACGGCTGTACGTCGCCGACGGCCACCACCGTTGCAAGGCGGCGAGCCGCGCGGCGGAGGAGATGCAGCGGCTGGAGGGGGGCGGGAAAGAGGCAGAGTACGGCTTCTTCCCGGCGGTGCTCTTTCCCATGAGCCAGATGCAGATCCTGCCGTACAACCGGATCGTGCGGAAGCTGCCCACGACGCCTTCCGCGTTTCTCAAGCATCTTTCAGAGCAGGCTGAGGTACATGAGAACGTGGAGGGACCCGTGCCGCAGGAGCCGGGCGCGATCCGGTTCTACCTCGACGGAAGCTGGTATGGCGCGGTGCTGCCGCCATCTGAAAGCGATTCTCCGGTCGACCAGTTGGATGTTGCGCGACTGAACGAGTTCGTGCTGCGGCCTGTGCTCGGGATCCAGGATCCCCGAACGGATAAGAACCTCGACTTCGTAGGCGGCATCCGGGGAACCGCTGAACTGGAGCGGCTCGTAAACTCAGGCAAGGCGGAACTGGGGATCTCGATGTACCCGACCTCCATTCAGGAGCTCATCGACGTATCCGACGCCGGGATGTTGATGCCGCCGAAGTCGACCTGGTTCGAGCCGAAGCTTCGGAGCGGCTTGCTCGTACATTTGTTCTAACCCCTGCTGGCGAAACTTCTCAAAATCTAGCACACACCACCATGCAACCCGTCGAAACTCAAACGACTGCCGGTGTAGACAGCAGCAAAGGCCGGCTACACAATTTCGCAGGCGGTCCGGCCGCTCTTCCGTTACCGGTGCTGGAGGAGGTTCGCAAGGAACTTCCCGTCTACCAGAACGCAGGCGCGTCCGTGCTGGAGATCAGCCACCGCTCGCCCGAATACACGGCCATTCAGGATTCGGCCAGGAACATCCTGCGGAAGCTGCTCGGGATCGGAGAGGAGTGGCACATCGTGTTCTTACAGGGTGGGGCGTCGATGCAGTTTTATCAGGTGCCCCTGAACTTCCTTCCGAAAGACGGGTCGGCCGACTACCTCCTGACCGGCGCATGGGCCAAGAAGGCGTTCAAAGAGGGGAAGTACGTCGGCGACGCGCGCACTGCCGCCAGCAGTGAGGACAAGAACTTCTCCTACATTCCGAAGCGCGAGAACTGGAAGCTGAACCCCGATGCGGCCTATCTCCACTTCACCTCCAACAATACGATCTTCGGAACTGAGCTCAGGACCGACCCCCAGGTAGACGTACCGCTCGTGTGCGATGCGTCCAGCGATTTTCTGAGCAGGCCTGTCGACACACGGCCATACGGGCTGATCTACGCCGGCGCTCAGAAGAACCTGGGTCCGGCCGGCGTCACCCTGGTTCTGATTCGGGATGAATTCCTGCAGAAGCGGAATCCGAACCTGCCGACGATGCTCGATTACGGCACGCACACCGCCGCCCTGTTCAATACCCCGCCGGTGTTTGCTGTGTACGTCGTGGAGAAGGTGCTACGCTGGCTGGAAGGCATGGGCGGCCTCAGTGCCATGCAGCAGATCAATGAGAAGAAGGCCAAGAAGCTGTACGACCGAATCGATAAGAATGATTTCTATCGCGGTACGGCCGAGCCGGATTCGCGCTCGCTCATGAACGTCTGTTTCCGCTTGCAAAACGAGGATCTGGACAAGCAGTTCATCGCCGAGGCGAAGACGAATGGGCTGGTCGGCCTCAAGGGCCATCGCTCCGTCGGCGGCATCCGGGCTTCCATTTACAACGCCTGCCCCTCGGAAAGCGTCGAGGCGCTGGTCTCGTTTATGGACGATTTTGAGCGCCGGAACGGCTGAATGCGTTATACATACGGGCAGGGCATGCGAAGGGCGTTGAAAGCAACGCCCTTCGTGCGTATATAGGGCACTGAGCGTCAGGTCGCACGCGGCCGTCGTGATGCTGCATCCGAGTCCCACACCCGTGGTTTGGGGCATTTTTCAGGATCTCCACCGATGAAAGTATGGCGTTGACGATAGGCGTTCCCAGGGAGACCGCGCCCGGCGAGCGGCGAGTGGCGCTCGTACCCGACGCCGTGGACCGCCTGGTAAAGCAGGGCATCGAGGTTCTCGTTGAGTCAGGAGCCGGGGAGGCTTGCTTCCTGGACGACGCGGCGTTCGAATCGCAGGGCGCGCAGATCGTGTCGCGGTCCGATGCCTTCGGCGCCGACGTGGTGGCGAAGGTGCAGCCGCCCACGGAAGAGGAAATCGAATTTGTGAACACCGGGGCGGTTGTCGTCGGCTTTCTGAACCCGCTGGACCGCCCGGAGGCTACCGCGCGGTTGGCTGCACGGGGGGTGACGGCCCTCAGCATGGAACTCGTGCCGCGCATCTCGCGCGCGCAGCGGATGGATGCGCTCTCGGCCATGAGCTCGGTTTCCGGCTACCGGGCGGCGCTCCTGGCTGCGGAACTGCTCCCGAAGTTCTTTCCGCTCCTGACAACGGCGGCCGGGACGTTCCGGCCGGCCAGTGTCTTGATCCTCGGGGCCGGTGTCGCGGGCTTACAGGCGATCGCCACGGCCCGGCGCATGGGCGCGCGGGTGTCGGCATACGACGTACGCCCGGCCTCACGCGAAGAGGTGCAGAGCCTCGGTGCCGCCTTCGTCGAATTGCAGATGGAGACGGCCGGCGCACAGGACACGGGCGGTTATGCGAAAGCGCTCGCGGACGAGCAGCAGCGGCGCCAGGCCGAACTGCTCGCGCCGCACGTCGCCTCCTCTGACGTCGTCATCTCCACGGCCCTGGTGCCGGGGAGGACCGCTCCGCTCCTGATCACGCGGGAGGCGGTGGAGGCGATGGCGCCGGGGTCGGTGATCGTGGACCTGGCCGCGCCGAATGGAGGGAACTGCGAGCTTACCGAGCCGGGCGAGGTGGTCAGCCGGGCGGGGGTCACCATCGCAGGCCCCCTGAATCTGCCGTCCGATCTGGCCGTGCATGCCAGCCAGATGTATGCGCGGACGGTGCTGGCGCTGTTGCAGGAGTTCATCCACGATGGCGTGTTCACCCCCGACTTCGAGGACGATATCTTTAAGGCCGTCTGTGTGACGCACGACGGGGAGGTCGTGAACGAGCGCGTTCGCGGCCTCATGGCTGCGTAGGAGGAGGAAAGGGGGAGAGAGGGGGAGGGAGAAAAAGAGAGAAGGAGAGAAGGAGTGAAAGAGGGGATGAAAGAGTGAATGGGGGAAGGAGAGAAGGAGAGAACGGGGGAAGGGATAAGGGAGGGGAGCTACTTGGGCTTTACTATTCTGAAAGGGAAATAACTGAACCGGTATGATAACCAACCTGATCGTCTTTGTACTGGCATCCTTCATTGGCGTAGAGGTCATCAGCAAGGTGCCTCAGACGCTGCACACGCCGCTCATGTCGGGATCCAACGCCATCAGCGGCATCACCATCGTCGGCGCCCTGGTCGTAGCGGGCATGGTGGACAGTGAGGTGGCGAAGTGGATGGGGGTGCTGGCGCTGATCGCAGCCACAATCAACGTGGTGGGCGGATACCTGGTCACCGACCGGATGCTGCAGATGTTCAAGAAGCGGGAGCCTGCGCGCAAGAAGCAGGAACCGCGTGCCACTGGATCCATCGCGGCGTAGCCGATATGCGCAATTCACTGATCGAACTCGCCTACCTGCTGGCCTCGGTGCTTTTCATCCTCGGTCTAAAGCGGTTGACCTCACCGGCCACGGCGCGCGGGGGCAATCAACTGTCGGCCGTTGGCATGCTGATCGCGGTGATCGCGACGCTGTTCTTGCAGCGCATCATCTCGCCCGTGGAGATGCTGATCGGTCTCGTGGTAGGCAGTGTCCTCGGCGTCATCATGGCCCGGCAGGTAGCCATGACGGCGATGCCGGAGATGGTGGCGGCTTTGAACGGATTCGGCGGACTGGCGTCGGCCATCGTGGCAGGTGCGGAAATCGCCAAGTCGCTGGCACACACCGAATCCGGCGGCGTCGTTCACGTAGTGGCTCTGCAAGAAGCGGGCGCAGGAGAGGTTTTCGGCATTTACGCTGCCGTGACCATCGCACTTAGCATCCTGATCGGCATGGTCACGTTTTCCGGGAGTTTCGTCGCCTACGGGAAGCTCGGAGGACGTATCAGCGGCAATCCGGTGTCGTTCCCCGGCATGCGACCGTTGACGCTGCTATTAGGCCTAGCATCTATCGCCACCATCGTACTGATGATCGTCGGGGTGGGTGATTTTCCGGCCGATCCCGGCATGGTGATCTGGGGAGCCGTGGCACTGGCGCTGGTCGCATTCGGCCTCGGTATCCTTCTCGTCATTCCCATCGGGGGAGCGGACATGCCGGTGATCGTGGCGCTGCTGAACTCCTACTCCGGCCTCGCCGCTGCGGCCACGGGTTTCGTGCTGAGCAACACGGCGCTCATCGTGAGCGGTGCGCTGGTGGGAGCCTCCGGGGTGATCCTGACGAAGATCATGTGCGAGGCTATGAACCGTTCGCTCGTGAACGTGTTGCTCGGGGGCTTCGGCGGGGAGTCCGGCGAGTCGAGTCCGGTGGCGATGCTCGAAGGCCGCACCATCAACGAGACCACGGTGGACGACGCGGCGATCATGCTGAGCTATGCGGAAAAAGTCATCATCGTTCCCGGATACGGTATGGCCGTGGCCCAGGCGCAGCACCAGGTGCGCGAACTGGCCGACTTGCTCCAGGCCAAAGGGGTCGAGGTCAAATATGCCATTCACCCGGTCGCAGGGCGCATGCCGGGCCATATGAATGTCTTGCTTGCCGAGGCCGACGTCCCCTACGATCTCCTGTATGAGATGGACGCCATCAACGGCGAGTTCGACACGACCGACGTGTCGCTCGTCGTCGGCGCGAATGACGTGGTGAATCCGGCGGCGCGGACCGACAAGTCCAGCCCGATCTACGGCATGCCCATCCTGAACGTTGACAAGTCCAGGCGTGTGATCGTGCTGAAACGGAGCATGCGTCCGGGCTATTCGGGCGTCGAGAATGAGCTGTTTTACAACGGGAACACCAGCATGCTCTTCGGCGATGCAAAGGAGTCGCTCACGAAGCTCGTGAGTGAGGTGAAGGCGACGTAGGCCGAGTATATTTACGACCGCAGACCGCTGCGGGATAGGAGACGAGGAGCGTAGGAGCCTATGAGGGTAGGAGGGGTGTTGCCGTATGGAGTATGGGGGTATGGGGGCCGCTCAGGATTATATGGGGCGGGCAGGTTTGCACAAGGGTTTTAGGGATTCGATATCATGCTCAGTTTGACCAGCGGGACGGGTACATGGAACAGGTGATGGTCGTGGGGGCGGGGACGATGGGGAACGGTATTGCGCACGTGTTCGCCCTCGCGGGGCATGACGTGCAGCTGGTCGACCTGGATCAGCAGTCGCTTCAAAAGGGGCTCGCTGCCATCGAGGAGAATCTGGACCGGCAGGTTTCCAAAGGCACGGTATCGGATCAGGAAGCCAGGGCGGCCCTGGGGCGCATCTCCTCGGGGCATGAGATCGATCCCGGCGATGCGGACCTGATCGTGGAGGCGGTTACGGAGCGGAAGGACGTGAAGGCCCAGGTCTTTCGCACCCTGGATGAACGGGCGAAAGCGGACGCCATCCTGGCCTCCAACACCTCGTCCATTTCGATCACGTGGCTTGGCGCGCAGACCACACGGCCGGGGCAGGTCGTCGGGATGCACTTCTTCAATCCCGTCCCGGTGATGAAGCTGGTAGAGATCGTGCGGGGGCTGGAAACGAACGACGAGACGTTCCGGCAGACGTACCAGTTGGCTGAGAAGCTGGGCAAGACGCCTGTTTCCGTGCAGGACTTCCCTGGCTTCGTCTCCAACCGCATCCTCATGCCGATGATAAACGAGGCCGTATACTGCGTCCTGGAAAACGTAGCCTCGCCCGAGGACATCGACACCGTCATGAAGCTGGGAATGGCGCACCCGATGGGTCCGCTCGCCCTGGCCGACCTGATCGGCCTGGACGTTTGCCTCGACATCCTGGAGGTGCTGCACAGGGAACTGGGCGAGGACAAGTACCGCCCGTGCCCCCTTCTTCGGAAGATGGTTACCGCAGGCCGCCTCGGCCGGAAGTCCGGCCGAGGCTTCTACGATTATGCGCAGTCCTGATCCGAATCACGCCCGCTTCGGGAATTCGGCATACTCGCCTTCGCTTTCTTTCGAGTGCCGCTCGTAGGCATCGATGATTTCCTTTACGAGCCGGTGCCGCACGACGTCGTTCTTGTCGAAATAGATGAAGGAGATCCCCTCGACGCCTTCGAGGA
>DASSAV010000225.1:0-13768 GCA_035699265.1 Rhodothermales bacterium | reverse complement strand
AACAACCTCATAGAGAACGCCCGGATCACGGCGCTCATGGGGGCGGAGATCCTGCTGGCGCCGCACCAGACGGGCGGCTGCCGCTCCCGCAGCCCGCGCGCGATGGGCGCCATAGACCCCGCACTCTGGGAGCGCCGCGACGAGGATCCCGAAGCTATCGAGCGGGAGTTCCGGGGCCAGAAAGGCCGGGGCTGGCTCATGCGGTGGCTTCCGGCCCGGGCGCACGACAACGGCATGTTCCTCCTCTTCAGCAACGGCGTCGGCGTGGACGACGATGAGGTACGCACCGGAAACGCCATGATCCTGGACCCTTACGGTGAGATCATTGCGGAGACGGGCAAAGCAGACGACGACGTAGTAATCGCCGACCTCGACGCGAGTCTTCTCCCCACCTCTTCGGGCCGCAGATGGCTCCAGGCACGCCGCCCCGAACTCTATGGACATCTCTGCATTTCCACTGGCGAGGAGCAGGAAACCCGAACTGTGCGCTTTGCCTGACGGCTTTCGCTACACCGAGGCCTGACAAGTTTTAGAAACTCGTCGGTCCTCCCAATCCACTACCCACTTTCACCTTAACAGAACCGCACATTGAGTCTCTTCATCCGCAAGTCGATTGACGAATTACGCCAGGACGCCTTCAGCGAGAGTGAGCACTCGCTCAAACGCGAACTCACGGCCGGAAGTCTGGTCTCGCTCGGCATTGGCGCTATCATCGGAACGGGCATCTTCGTGCTGACCGGTACGGCCGCCGCCCAGTACGCCGGGCCGGCTATTATCTACGCGTTTATCTTGGCAGGACTGGCCTCGCTGTTCGCCGGCCTGTGCTATGCGGAGTTCGCGGCCATGATTCCAATTGCAGGCTCGGCCTACACCTATGGGTATGCCACACTGGGCGAGCTGGTCGCCTGGATCATCGGCTGGGATTTGATCCTGGAATACCTCTTCGGGGCTGCTACGGTCGCCGTCGGGTGGTCGGGGTACGTGACGTCGTTCCTGCGGGACATCGGGATTCACCTCCCGCCTGCATTGACCAATGCACCCGGCGCTCTGGTGCAGACGCCCGGCAGCGGAGCATGGGTCCGCGAGACGGCCCTGCTGGGGCAGTCGCTCGCAGCGCAGGGTATCGACATCAACACGCTGCCTCATGCTAGCGGCGGCTTCAATATCATCGCGGCCGTAGCCATCGGGCTGGTGACCGTCCTGCTCGTGGTGGGGATCAAGGAGTCGTCCCGGTTCAACAATGTCGTCGTAGTCATCAAACTTGCCGTGCTGGCGGTGTTCATCCTGGCGGGCGGCTACTTCCTTCTTCGGAACCCGAGTGTCGCTTCCGACAACTGGACCCCTTTCGTCCCACCTAACACCGGCGACTATGGACAGTACGGCTGGAGTGGGATCGTGCGCGCAGCCGGGGTCATCTTCTTCGCCTACATCGGCTTCGACGCGGTTTCTACAACGGCCCAGGAGGCAAAGAACCCTCAGCGCGACATGCCTATCGGCATCCTGGGATCGCTCCTCATCTGCACCATCCTGTACATCATCGTCTCGGGCATCCTGACCGGGCTCGTTCCTTACCCGCAGCTCAACGTGGCCGAGCCCATCGCGGTCGGGATCGAAGCCACCGGGTACGCGGCGCTGGCAGGCCTGGTCAAGATCGGCGCCATCGCGGGCCTCTCGTCCGTCATGCTGGTGATGCTGATGAGCCAGCCTCGTATCTTTTTTTCCATGTCCCGTGACGGGCTGCTGCCGCCGGTGTTTCACAGGGTCCATCCACGCTTCCGCACCCCGTACATTTCGACTATGCTGACCGGAGCAGTCTGCGCGATCGTGGCGGGATTGCTCCCCATCGGGCTCCTCGGGGAGCTGGTCTCCATCGGAACGCTGCTCGCCTTCGTGATCGTTTGCGGTGGCGTGTGGTATCTGCGCGCCAAAGAACCGAACCGCGAGCGGCCCTTCCGCACGCCGCTTGTCCCGCTGGTACCCATCTTGGGCATCCTGGTGTGCGGCTATCTCATGTACGGCCTGCCACTGGATACGTGGGCTCGTCTGATAATCTGGATGGTAATCGGCCTAGTCATCTACTTCGCGTACAGCCGCTCTCATAGCGTGCTGAGGCTTACGGGCCACACGGTAGACGTTGAGGTAACGCCGGAGCCGACGTACACGGAGCCCAAACAGGACTTGGAGAGATAAACCGGCCCGAGACCTCGCATTCCTTTCGGATATCCAGCGTTTCGTTGACTAATGCCTGACCCTGACCCAAGTTGACGAGAGCGTGACAACCAGACACTGGTTTGCCCGCAGGCTCGTGCCTACATTCCGCCATCGTTCCACCTATACCTTCGGTGAACAGACATGACAGAGGTAGGAAATCGCGGGGGCGGCAGCGGCAATACGGCCATCGTTGCCATCGTCGTCCTGATCCTGATTGCAGTCATAGCGTTCTTCGTGCTCTATCGCCCTTCCGATGGTAATAACGCTGACAGGCCCGACGTAAACATCGAGGTCGATCCGTCGAGCGGTGGAAATTGAGATGGAAGAGGCGATATAGGGGCGGAAATGGGGGCAAGGACCCTTCCTAAAGAAAAGAAGCCAGGGACTTGGGAAACCCTATCCGGTTTGCGTACTTTTGAGGAAGGCCCGTCGATCTCCGAATCCCATTCCGACGGCCACATATGAGGAAACCCGGTCAGGTAGGCGGCCTGACCGGGTTTCTTTATGTAGCATTGTGACTTTCCCTACTCGAAGAGCGGCTCAATTTCAAGCCGGAAGCTGTTCAGCACCTTTGAGTCTACCTCCCCTTTTCCTTCCGCCTCACTGACGACCTCAAAACGACCATCTCGGTTCTCATAGACCTCAATGCGGGCTGCCATCGGATCGACGATCCAGTATTCCTTTACCCCGGCTGCCTCGTAGGCCCGCTTCTTCGCGGTGAGATCATAGTAGCTCGTCGAAAGTGAGAGGATCTCCACGACGAGGTCAGGGGCACCCTGGATATTCTTGTCTGTGATAATGCCGAGGCGGTCACGGGAGATGAAGAGGATGTCTGGCTGGAAGATGTCATCTTCCGACAGATAAACATCCAGCGGAGCGTAGTAAACCTTGCCCAGCCCATTCTCAATGACAAACGCCCGAAGCGCAGCGAACAGTTCGGAAGATATGTCCTGGTGATTGGGGGTGGGCGCTGGCGACATGACGAGCTCTCCGTCGATTAGCTGGTAGGGCGCCCCCTCCGGCAACGCCTCATAATCAGCTATAGTATGACGTGCTTCCAGTGTGGCAGGCATGGTCTACACTCCGGCGAACCAGTTCGTCCGCCGACTTAACTCGGGCTCGTCTGACAAAATACACCGTGGCGGATAGAAATATAAAGATTGACGGGGCAATGCGCCCCTCGGCAACCTGCACCGCTCATCCTGTACCAGACACGCCATCCGCTCAGCGTTCCCCTTCGGAAGGCTTCGATGTGCGCTTGCGCGGCGGGTTTACGTTCACGTTTGCCCGGCCCGGATGCCCATCGCCTCCCGGTTCGGAGGCGCCTTCGCCGGGGAATTGCTTGATGTGATCCGTCGGAGTCGGCCGGCCGGTGCCCGCCGCCACGGGTGACGCCTCGTGGATGAAGAAGTCGCTGTTGGGCAGCGTCTCCGTGTAGTTCAGGGCAGCTTCCGCTGCGCGGCGCATACTGTCGTCGGCATTCTGCTTGAGGCCGTGTATGTTCTGCAAGATGCCGATCTCCGCCAGGTCGAAGAAGTGCTCGAAGGCCGCCTTATCCCGCTCGAACGCGGCCCCGTGCTCGTTATTGCGAAGCTGCATGTCCATCTTCGAGAGCGTGCAGGCCATCGCGAAGAGGTACACCGCATTATCGGCCACGCGCGCCTGCACCACCTGCCGCTGGATGATCTCCTCCCGGTGCCACTTGCTCACCTGCTTGAAGTAGTAGGCGTGCTGCTGCACGAGGCGGGCAAACCGGCCAGCGTAGCTTTGAAGGTCGGGGAGCACCCGCGTAAGCTCCGGAACGGGAGGCCGTACATTCAGGAATAATTGCAGGCCGAGGGGCACCGCCCGCTTCACGATGCGCGAGTCCAGCGCGCTGCCAATAATGCGCGAGAGGTTTTGCCCTGCCGTCTCGTCGCGGTTCCACGAGAACGCATCCCGGATACCGATCATCTGCTCCGCCACCTGCTTGCCGCCATAGGCGAAGATGAACGACTCCATCACTTCATTGGAACCTTCCACGATGCGGTGGATGCGGTTATCCCGCCAGAGCCGCTCGTACCCGTTCTCCGTCATGTAGGCTTCGCCGCCCATGATCTGCAGCATGTCGTCGATGACCTGCCAGCCGAAATGCGAGCAGAACAGCTTCGCCGCAGCGGTCTCCACCATGATGTCCGAGTCGTGCCGGTCCAACATACCCGTGACCATGTAGAGCATGGCATCCATGGCGTAGGTGTAGGCCGAGGCCGCCGCGATCTTCTGCCGGACGAGTTCGAAGTCGGCCAGCGGCCGATCGAACTGGTAACGAGTCTGGACGAACTTGGCGCCCTGCTCCATCGCGTACCGCGCCGCGCCGGACACCCCCGCTGAGAGCGTGCACCGGCCGTAATTCAGGCACGTGAGCGCCACGTTGAGGCCCTTGCCTTCCTTGTACAGCAGGTTCTCCTTCGGCACGCGGACATTGGTAAACCGAACGCGGCCCTGCCACGTACCCCGGATACCGGTCTTACTACGGTTCTTCTGGAAGATTTCGATGCCCGGCGTATCCGTCGTGCAGATGAGGGCGGTGACGGCCTCCTTCTCCTTGCCCGTTTTCGGGTCAACAATCTTCTGCTTCCCCATGACCGTCAGCACCCCGCTGAGCGCTGCCGACGTGCTCCATTTTTTCTCGCCGTTCAGGATATAGTCCCCCTCCGGCGTCTTTTCGATCGTGGTCTGCTGCCCGCTGGCATCACTTCCGACGTTCGGCTCGGAGAGGCAGAACGCCGACAGGTATTCGCGGGCGACGCCGGGCAGGAAGCGATCCTTCTGATCTTTCGTTCCGAACAGCATGATCGCCTTGCAGCCGATCGACTGGTGCGCGGAGACGACCACCGCCGTGGAGCTGCAATACCGCCCGATCAGCTCCAGCACGCGGTTGTAGCTGGTGACGCCCAGACCCAGGCCGCCGTACTCCTTCGGGACGGTCATGCCCATCACGCCCATGTCGAACAGCTTCCGAATGACCCAGTCCGGGATGTACTGCTCCTGGTCGATCAACACCGCCGGGTGCTCGGTCTTCAGATATGCGTCCAATTCCTTCAAGAGGACGTCGCAGCGCCGGCGCTCGGCCTTGCTCTCTTCGGGGTACGGGAAGATGAGATCCTCGCGGACGTGCCCCCAGAACAGGTTCTTGACGAAGCCCATCTCCGAAGGCTCCGGTCCGAGCATGACCTCGATGTCTTCGATCATCTTCTGGTCCTGCGCGGAAACGTTCTTCAGCTTACTCAAACCTGGAGCGGACATACTTCTATTTAGGATTTTACGTTTTACTTACGTCAGTCGCTGCGCTCGCGTGGATTCGGGGGGCGCCGGATTCGCATGCTATTACGCGCTTCCTGGCAAGAGGTTAGTCAACTGACCAGATTGTAACCTCTTGCCAGGAAGCGCTTCCGACATGATTGGCAACGAGAGCGAAAACGCTCTGTTCCAGGCCCAACGCGATGCTGTACCGGGTGCAGGACAGCTTGCAAGCAACAAACGTACCTTCTTGCTCAGCCGCACCGGAACTCGAACTCACAGGTGAGGGCCTCATAACTTCCATTCACCTGCTCCCCGCTGTCGAACTGGAGCCGGATGTACAGGGGGATGTGGCCCTCCTCTGTAGGCTTGCCGAACGTGACCGTCCCCTCGTAGGTCTGTTCACAGTCGCCTTCCTTGACGCAGCGATAGGCCGTTCCGCCTCGACCATACGGATGCTCTGGATCGTGGCCCAGGCTGAACGTCCCTTCGACGGGCGGGCGAAAACCGAGGAGGATGACCCGGATGAACGTCTCCTGCTGGGGTCCTTCAAACTGCCTGACCGGTAGCCGGTTACACTGTAACACGTCGGCCGAGAGGTAAATCTCCGTAGCCGCGCCGTCGGTCGGGCCGCACGACGGAAGTACCAGGGCATTCGTCCCTTCAGAGGAATCTTCGTAGCCGAATATCCGGCATGCAGCGATGGACGACGCTCCGATCAGCAAGAGGACGAGCGCGGCTGCTACGCCGTTGCCGGTTGGCCTGCGGTGGACATGGATGCGCATCTGTATGGCTGAATGCTCGTCTTGCCTGATGTGGAGAGCATACCCATTTTGTTTCGCCGTAACAAGGCATTTGGAATTGCCGGGATGCAGCTGAGCTTTGGGCGCGGGAATGTAATGAACTGGGATCTTCCTGCCGCCGCCAGAATCACTCTTCGCCCCGTGCGCTTTTCACTGAGTACCGGTTTGCATATCGCAACAACAGCAGAGAATTGCCATGTTTCGGTTTTCGATGGACAAGGGGGTGCCGCTGGACACCAATCAGGACCAGTTGGTGACGGCGCAGATCACGCCGGACCCGGATTGGGCTGATCGGCTGATGAACACAGGCGAATACCGTGAGGACGAGCGCTATTTCCGCGCTGAGAACTCAAGCCCGGATTCCGTTGGAGAGGCCGTGGAGTTCGTGCAGGGCATCATGTTCCACGCGCCGAGGCGTGTGTGGATGGGCGATAAAGAACACGACGTGACGGAGAGCATCGCGGCGGCCGTGCGCAAACCGACAGCGCCGGGCGAGACGAGAGGGCCGAGGGCGGAGTGAGCTACCCCGCGGCTTCCACCTGATCCAGCCGGTACGTCTTCCGCACGAGGTCGTAGGCGAGGGCGCGGGCGATGGTGTGGGCGTCGGTAAGGTCGATGACGTGGCGGGCGACGAGGCCCGCTACGAAGTTGGCGTCTACGCGGCGGGCGAGGTCGTGGCGGGCGGGGATGGAGCAGAAGGCGCGGGTGTCGTCGTTGAAGCCTGCCGTGTTCCAGAACCCGGCCGTCTCCGTAGTCGCCTCGCGGAAGCGCCGCATGCCCTCGATGCTGTCGTGGAACCACCAGGGCGGGCCGAGCTTCAGGCAGGGGTAGTGTCCCGCCAGCGGTGCCAGCTCGCGGGAGTAGGTGGTCTCGTCCAGCGTAAAGACGACCAGTGTGAAGGCCGGGTCGTTGCCGTAGGCATTCAGCAATTCTTTCAAGTTGTAGGTGTACTCCGTCGCTATCGGAATGTCGGCCCCCTTGTCCAGCCCGAACCGCTCGTAGATCACGTCATTATGGTTGCGATATGAGCCGGGGTGGATCTGCATTACGAGGCCGTCTTGTACGCTCATGCGTGCCATCTCCATCAGCATGTGGGCTTCGAAGGCGTTCTGGTGGAGCATGCTTACCTCTCCCGTCAACGCCCGGTGGACGAGGCTCTCGGCTTCCTCCGGCTGGAGGCGGTGCGTGAATGGATTCACGACAGCATGGTCCGTTGATACGGCGCCCCTCTCTTTGAAGTATGCCCGCCGGTTCTCCAGCGCCTGGATCAGGCTGCGATAGTTCGACACCTCAAAACCCACACGCTCACCGAGGAGCCGGATGTGGTCGCGCCAGTCGGGGTTCGCGATGCGGAAGATCGCGTCGGGGCGAAAGCACGGAACCACATTACCGTCCCAGTCCGATTGCTGGATCTTCCGGTGATGCTCCAGCGTGTCGGTGGCAGCGTCGGTGGTCGTGAGCACTTCGATGTTGAACCGGTCGAAGAGAGCGCGGGGGCGAAACTCCGGCGACTGTAGCTGTTCGGCGATCTGGTCGTAGACATGTTGCGCCGAGCCTCCGTTCAGCTTATGCCGGACGCCGAAGACCTCGTAGAGCTCATGGTTGAGCCACGCACCTGTGGGGGTTCCTGCAAAGAGGTAGTAGTGGTCGGCGAAGAGTTGCCAGATTTTGCGCGGATCGGTTTCCACGGGGGGGCCGTCGAGCCTGGGGATGCCCAGCCGCTCCAGGGGGATGCCCTGCGAATAGAGCATCCGGAAGATGTAATGGTCCGGAATGAGGATCAGGGAGGCAGGCTCCGGGAACGGCTCGTTCTCGGCAAGGGTGCGGGGATCGACGTGGCCGTGCGGGCACACGAGCGGGAGATCCTTCACCCCCTCATAGAGGTCGCGGGCAATGGACCGAATGGCAGGGTCGGAATCGAAGTAGCGGTCTTCGTGCAGGACGAGCGGTTCCATGGCGGGCGGGTGTGTGATTGTTGCCTTTCGGTTCGCAAGATAAGAACCGGGGTTTCCGCGCGCCTCAATTACTGCCCTTTACATTCCATGTCTTCAGGGGTCCATCCCGAGCATCGCCCCATACCTTGCGCCGACAGCCAGCGGCTGCGGAGATTTTTCGTGTGCGCGGTGGATACATTCCGGGAGAAGGCGTAATCTATCGCATGGAGCGCCCGGCTCGCCCTCCTGATTGCCTGCGGCATGACCGCTTTGTCGTGCGGGAGCTCCTACGCAGGATCCTTCCACCTTGACCTGAACGGAGCTACACTATGCCGAACCACGTCATGCTCCTGGTGGGCACGACCAAAGGAGCTTTCTTCTTCCACTCAGACGCCGAGCGGCGCGAATGGAGGATGACGGGCCCACATCTCCCAGGCTGGGAGATCTACAGTCTGCTGGGCGACCTTCGTCACGGCCAGCGCATCTACGCAGGCACGAGCCACTACGTGTACGGTCCTACTGTGCGGGTGAGCGACGATCTGGGCGAGACGTGGACGGAACTGGCCGAGAGCCCCAAATATGCCCAGGACACCGGTTTCAAGCTGGAGCGGATCTGGCAGATCACGCCAGGGCATGCATCCCAGCCGGACACGCTGTACGCCGGTGTGCAGGAGGCGGGGCTGTTCGTGAGCCACGACCGGGGCGAGACGTGGGCGGAGCTTTCGGGGTTGACGCAGCATCCCACCCGGCCCAACTGGTTCCCAGGCGCCGGAGGCATGTGCCTGCATACGATCCTGGTAGATCCGGCGAACCCGCAACGGATGTGGATTGCCATCTCTGCCGTCGGCGTATTTCGTACGGAGGATGGTGGCGAGAACTGGAAGGTCTGCAACAACGGCCTGCCCAGCGTGCCCACCGGCGTGCCGGACAACGGGATCGGCCGGTGCATCCACAAGGTGGTGCTCGACCCTCAGAACTCCGATACGCTGTATATGCAATTCCATGGGGGTGTCTTCAAGTCGACCGATGGGGCCGACTCGTGGACGCCCATCGAGCAGGGGCTGCCCGACAATTTCGGTTTTCCGATCTGTATTTCGAACTCGGGCGCGCTGTACCTCATCCCGCTGGCGAGCAACGAGCAGCGCGTCGTGAAGGACGGATCGTTGCGGGTATACCGGTCGGACGACCGGGGCGCAAGCTGGGCATCCGTGGGGACGGGCCTGCCGGAACAGCCGGAATACGTCAGCGTGCTGCGGGACGCGATGGCGGTCGATCCCCTCGAACCGGCGGGGGTGTACTTCGGGACTACCATGGGGGAAGTATTCTGCTCGCCCGATGCGGGTGAAACGTGGGCACGCCTGCCGGGGCAATTCCCTCGGATCACGACGGTGAAGACGTGGATCCTGGACTGATTACGCCGAGAGGATGAGCCATGGAGATCGAGGTCAACCTGCCTGGATTGCTGCGTGAGAGCGCCGGCGGCCAGCATGCGCTCGTGCTCGACGCTACGACACTCGAGGAGGCGTTGCATAACTTGCGGGTCCGCTATCCGCTCCTGCGCATCCATCTCTACGATGAGCAGGGGCAGGTGCGCCCGCACGTGCTGATCTACTACAACAGCGACAACGTCGCCTGGTTGGAGTCGCTCGACATCCCCCTGCGTTCCGGCGACCAGGTGCACGTGCTTCAGGCGGTCTCGGGGGGGTGATTGCGGGTTTTTGTCCGTGGTCAGTGGTCCGTTGTTGGTTGTGTTCTGGACGACGGCCGACCGCCGATCGTTCTGGAGTGAATTGTAACGGGTCTGACGGTTTCCACATTATTCTAGAGCATGTAAGACGCATTATTGCACACTTTGCACACTTTTGGTTGGTAGTTTATGGTCAGCGGTCAGCGGTCAGTGGTCAGTTGTTCGGGTACCGGGTGTCGGGGTAAATTGTAACGGATCAGACGGTTTCAGCATTGTTCTAGAGTGTACAGGACGCATCATTGCACACTTTGCACACGGAACACGTGTTTTTCGGGGGTGAGGGCGATGCATTTCATGGGGTGGTTGTGGCGTGTTGGGGAGTGGGCGCAGCGCGCTGCGCCCCTACGGGTGTCGGTCTCTGAGCGTGGGTGGTTGCACACTTTGCACGCGGAACGTATGGTTTTCGCGGGGTGATGGCGGAAGATGCAGACGTTCAGGTCGGTTGCACAGATTGCACGCGGGATGCGGGGTTTTCTGGTATTTTCGTGTTCACGGATCTGGGGGTCTTGTTGACGGGGGCTCCGGCATGCGGAACATGGGGAGGGGATGGTACGGGTGTGAGGCGGGGGGCGCAAGGTTATAAAAATAACCTTCGGGGAGGGGCGCTTTCGGAGGGAAGCCGGCACGGGGTGAAGGGTACGCCGCCGGCTCAGTGGGCGGTGCCGAGGTAGAGGCTAAGCCGGAAGCCAGCGGTGCTTCGGACCGGGTTGAGGTTGCTGTGCAGGTCGATTCCGAAGCCGATGCCGCCGAGCGGTATGCCCGCGACCGTGCCGACGTCGACGAGAGGGCGCAGGTAAAGTTGTCCGTTCAGGTTGACGCCTGCTGTGTAGAACAGCTTGAAGTGCCTGTCTGTGTCAACGCGGTGGCGGCCCCAGACGAACGCCGGGCCGGCGAAAGCGGCTGCAACGACGTACTTCATCGCCGCGCGTTTTCCGAGGGAGACACTGGCTGCATTGACATACGCAGGCAGGCCACCAAAGAGGGCCAGTTCCGCACTCGCGTTGAAGGCGACCTGATAGAAATGCCGTTTTCCGAAGTTGTAGCTCGCGCCGAAATACGCATCATAGGGTGTGCCCGGCCCCACGCCGAGGACTAACCACTCCTTGTATGGATAGTGTTCCGGGGGGGAATCGTTTTGCGCCTGGGCGCGCGTGTACAGCGGGAGGAGCAGAAGCAGGAAGGTCAGTGCGGTGCGCAAGATTAGGAGTCCCTGGCGGAATGTGTGATTCGGGGCCTGGAATGCGCAGGCTAAAGACCTGCGGCTATAAGGGCGAGGCTTCTTAGAGGTTCTAAGCCTGATTCAAGGCAGGGTAAATCAGGGGCGGGGGCACCTACACGCCTGCGTGATCTTTTGCGGTCGGGGCGGAGACGTACGTCATGGTGATACCTCTTCGGTACCTGTCTGGCCGGGCATTTTTCAGCCGTCCGCGTCACTTCGCCGACATGCCGAACGGCACCTTTGGCAGGGGGATGGTCCTCACCTACGATACCGAAAATACCCATTGCAAGACTTTGGAAATCAGTAGCCTGCAAAAATACAAGCCGGGGTGCATTTTTTCACGAGTGTGTTACGCAGGCGTGAAACACATACGGGGTGGAAAGCCATTTCAAATACAGGCCGTTGCGCCGTCGGGGCTCCGCAATGCCTGCTGGTTTTGCGTGGCGGTAGGCGACCAAAGAGGAGAGGATGTTCCACTAAAAGTGATGAGGTAATAGACCATGGCTGAACAGATCCGAACGTACACAGAGCCCCGGCAACAGGTGCGTGTCCCTGGTGATTCCCGCGACCGGGTTGTCGATGAGAGCGCGGCGAAGATCATCACGGGCGGCTCATCGGGAGAAGCGATCTGCGGCATCGGCGCCGTAGTGCTCGGCATTCTGGCACTCCTCGGGGTGCTGCCCTTTACGTTGACCTCGATAGCCGTCATTGCCGCCGGCGCCGCCCTTGCCTTTGAAGGCGGAGCCATCGCGAGCCGTTACAGGGAAGTGGTAGCGGCGACGAGCGACGACCGGTCGGACGCAATCCAGTTCGAGGGCGGCATGACGGTGGAGCTCCTGGGCGGCATCGCCGGCATCGTGCTCGGCATTCTGGGACTTCTGGGCGTGTTGCCGACGGTCCTGCTTCCGGTCGCGGCTATCGTTTTTGGCGCCACGCTCCTGCTGGGCAGCGGGACGACCTCGCGCCTGAACAGCCTGAGCGTGTCGTCGGGCGGCAGGTCGTACCACGTGCAGCGCGCCATGCGGGACGCGGTACTCGGAGCGGCCGGCACGCAGGTGCTGGTCGGGCTGGGGAGCGCCGTGCTCGGCATCCTCGCGCTCATCGGCATCGGGGCCGGCGTGATAACATTGACGGCCATCGCGATGATTGCGGTGGGTGCCTCCGAGTTGTTCAGCGGCTCTGCCGTGACGAGCAGGCTGGCGGCGGTGATGCGCCGATAGGGGAGAAAGAGAGAAGGAAAGGACGAGCGGAGGAGGGGAGGACAGGGGGAGTGATCCGAGTCCGGATGATCGGTGGCAATATGAGCCGTTGAATCCACCACCCCTGTACCCCCTTCCCTTCGACTGCGCTCAGGACAGGCTCTGTCCAGGAGGGGAGCTTCTTTTCCTCTGTCGAAAGAACAGATGAATGACCATAAGTGAGCGTTTATCGGGGTGGTTCGGGGGTGTGCTTTCCTGGGGATGTCCTTTCTTGCTCGCCCAAGAAAGGACCAAAGAAGGGAAAAGGAGAGAGAGGGAGAGAGGGGGAAAGGACGAGGGAAATCGGAACGCGCTGAATCCCCTTCCCGGCGCACGCATTGGACCGAGCGGCGCGCCAGGGTCGGGCGGCAGGTCGGGACTGTTTCGGTGCTGCGCCACTCGCTCAACGCGCGGGGATTCATCCGGCGCGCGGGCCACGATTCGGTGAGCGGCAGAGGGCGAGGAGAGCTTCTTTTGCTTTGCCGAAAGAATAAATCATACCAAGTCCGGATGATCAGTGCTCATTTAAGCCTTTGAATCCACCACCCCTGTATCCCCTCCTGTCCAGGAGGGGAGCTTCTTTCCTCCTGCTATTCTGTAAGGAATTAGGCGGATTGCTTTGAAAATGCGAGCGGACAGCCCGGCGGTGTGTCTCTACGTGGGCTGGCGGACATCTCGGCGAGATGTCCCTACCAGAGATGCGTTTTCATGGTCCGCGGCGCCAGGCCACTGGCATGAACGATTGGTATGAGAGGAGGGAGAGCGGGGGTGGGGGAAAGAGAAGGAGAGAAAGAGGGCGTATGGAAAAGGGCGAGCGTGAGGATCAGGCGCGCTTGAGGTAGAAGACGACTTTGCCGATGACCCGGAAATGGGTGGTGAGGCCGGTCTGCTGCGAACGATAGAGGTCGCTGGTATCGGCGTCCTGAAGCGGGAAAAGCATTTCTTTGCAATAGGCGGGGTTGATCGGGATGATCTCGACGGCCCCGCCTGCATAGCGTTGTACACGCTTCACGAGCACGCCGTCGTCTACGAGGATGACGTAGAGGCCGAAGTCTTCGATGCGGCCATGGGGGACATAGACGACGCGTGTGCCCGGGAAGATCTCGGGTACGAGTGAATCGCCGACGACGGTCACGGTGCGGAGGTCATCGGGGTTGACGCCGGAGAGGCGCTGGGCTTCGGAGCGTGAGAAGACATCGTAGCCCTCGATCTCGCCCTGGGCGGGATTGATGTAGCCGCCGGACCGCAGGAGGTCGGCGGCCCGGCCCCGCGCGATCCGGGGCACGAGCACCACGTCCTGCAAGAGGCGGGGATCCGGTGCATCAGCTGCCGGCGTG
>DASSAV010000224.1:0-5373 GCA_035699265.1 Rhodothermales bacterium | reverse complement strand
GGAAGTCCAGCCCGTCCATCCTGACCTGCTTGAGCCCTTCCGGCACGTCCGGGTTTTCCATGAAGCCGTAGTGGAGCACGACCCGGTACATGCCGTGTCCGAGATCCTCGGCCTCCGCCCGCTCCTCGATCGGCACGTGCGGCACCTCTTCCGTCTCCACCACCAGGAACACGGTTTTCTCGTGCAGCACGTTGTAGTGCTTGAGGCTGTGCAGAAGTGCGAAGGGAACGACGCCCGAATTGCCCGAGAGAAAGACCGCCGTTCCCGGAACGCGCGCAGGAGGGTTCTTGGCAACGTCCTGCAAGAACAACTCTTGCGGCAACGTCCGCTCACTCATCCGCGCACCCAGAATGCGACGGCCTGTTTTCCAGGTGGACATCAGAATGAACGCTATCAGGGCGACGGCGAGGGGGAACCAGCCTCCGTCGGGGATCTTCAGCAGGTTGGCGCCGAAGAACGCAAGATCGATGATGAGGAATATTCCCACGATGACCGTGATGACGGCAAGGCTCCAGCGCCAGTGCTCCCGTGCGACGACGGCGAACAGAAGGGTCGTGATGACCATCGTCGTGGTAACGGCCACCCCGTACGCTGCGGCGAGGTTGCTCGAAGTCTTGAAGCCGAACACCAGGGCCACGCAGGCCACCATCAGCAGCCAGTTCAGCGCCGGCACGTAAATCTGCCCGTATTCCCGCTCTGACGTGTGCTCTACTTCCAACCGGGGGCTGTAGCCGAGTTGAACGGCCTGCATGGCGAGTGAAAACGCGCCGGTAATGAGGGCTTGTGACGCGATGACTGCCGCCGCCGTAGCGATGGCGACGACCGGGTACAGCGCCCATTCCGGCACCATGCGGTAAAACGGGTTCTCTACCGCAACCGGGTTTCGCATGAGAAGCGCACCCTGCCCGAAATAGTTCAGGAGGAGAGCAGGCAGAACGATACTGTACCACGTGATACGGATCGGCTTGGCCCCGAAGTGGCCCAGATCCGCATAGAGCGCCTCACCCCCGGTCACCACCAGAAACACTGAACCAAGCACGGTGAAGCCGCGGAACCCGTTATCGGCGAAGAATCGGACGGCGTGGTACGGGTTAATGGCCCAGAGTACGCCCGGTCGCTGCACGATCTGGCTGATCCCCAGTACCGCGAGGACGATGAACCAAATCAGGATGACAGGGCCGAAGATCCGCCCCACCCCCGCCGTGCCCCAGTGCTGAACGGCAAAAAGGGCGATGAGGATCACCACCGTGGTGGGGATAACATAGGGCTGGAAAAAGGGAGTGGCTACTTCCAGGCCCTCTACCGCACTCAATACGGTGATAGCCGGGGTGATCATGCCGTCGCCCAGCAAGAGAGCCGTCCCAAAGAGGCCGAGCATAATCAGAATCCATCGCGGGCTCTTGTGACGGGTCACGACCGGCGTAACGAGCGCGGTCAGGGCGAGGATGCCGCCCTCTCCGTGATTGTCCGCTCGCAGAATGAAGAAGATGTACTTGACCGAGATAACGAGGACGAGCGCCCAGAAAATGAGCGAGAGTACACCGAGTATGTTGAGCGGCGTGACGCTCAGCCCGTGGTGCATGTGGAAAGACTCCCGCATGGCATACAGCGGGCTCGTGCCGATATCGCCGTAGACCACCCCGAGGGCGGCGACGGAGAGTAGGAGCAGATACCGGCTCCCATGTGGATGGGTCTCTGTTTGTACCGGGGCCTCTGTCTGTATTTCTGTCACTGAATTCGCGCGCTGCTTCTCAATCTATTGCTCAGGCCGCCGGCACGAGCAAAGTACGGCTTTTCTATCCGGGGCCGCCCTATGTTACGCGAATAACGGCTCACACGCTACCCCCTTCGGGTTACGGATTAGGAGTTTCGGGAGAGGGAGAGCCCAGGAGACTACGAGAGGAGAATAGGTGAGAAGTGTACTGAATCGGCGCACGCTCCGGGCGGCAGCCTCCCTCATCGATTGCGCAGGCGTGTGCGGATTCTGCTCACGCGTACCGCTCACACCGCGACGGCCATCGGCTCGTCCTCCGGCTCGACGACGGAGAGGATCTCGGCGGGGGCGGACTTGCGCTCTACGAGGCGGTGGACGTGGACGTCGAGCACGTGGGCCAGCCAGCGTTGATACCAGCGCACCTGGATCTGCTCGGACGGGTCGGCGCCGTACGCTTGCAGGAGTTCGTTGTAGACCATCGTATCAAGCACGTGCCGCCGGGGCGGCTCGTCGGCCTGGACGTCCAGACGGTCGGCTTCCCAGCTCCGGATGTCGAGCGCGTTCGGGTGGAGCTTCCGAATGACCTGCTTCTCCAGCCCGATGAGGCGGCGCGCCAGGTCGTGGTGGAGGCGGATTTTAGCGGGTGTTCCGGATACCAGGTCCAGCGTCGCGATGACCGTGACGACCGCCGCCATCCCCGCTGCCCAGTACGGCCCCGCGCCGGAGAGCGCCGCGAACGTGGTGGCAGTCCCAAACGTAACGCACAGCGCGGCGGCTACGGCGTGGAGCCGCTCATAGAACTGCCGCCGTGCGTTGTGGTAGCGGATCGACTTACGAATGGTGAACAACAGATGTTGGCGGTGGGCAACGTCATCACGCATCGGCATCACAAATCGGGATCAACAGAGCAGGGCGGGGGACCGGCTGAACAGGAGCAATCTCGCAAAGCCTGTGCCCGGTTCGGGCCAGCCGAAAGCGGCCGGTGGTGGTCAGTTTCATTTCAGTTCGAATGCCGCGACGAAAGCCACGGCAGTGGGCTTGAAGTCGTACGCCCTCACGTTGGCGCATTGTCTTTTGGCGCTATTCTCGCGGCCTATTCCGATGTCCTCCCACTCGATCTAATCCTGCCCAAACATTTTTCAGTGACGGCCAGCGAACCGGCTGAGGCGGAAGAGCGGCTCGACCGGCTTGCCGTCCAGCACGCGCTCGACGACGTGCTCGCCGAGAGCCGGGCCGAACTTGTATCCGTGGCCAGAGCCGCCCCCGGCAATCCACAGGTTTTCGGCGCGGGGATGCCGGTCGACGATCAAGTGCTTGTCCGGCGTTTCTTCGTACTGACAGACGCGGGCATCCAGTAAGGGAGCCCCCTTCAGGGCCGGGAAGCGGAACTCCATGTATTTCCGCGCGGCCTCCAGGCCGGCAGCCGTCGGGATTCGCTCCATCGTCGTCGGGTCGGTTTCCGGCCCGATGGTGTCGTCGGCGACCTTGAAGCCGCGGTTCGCATTGTCGGGAATGCCGTACCAGACGGGGCTACCCATGTCCGCCCAGACGGGGAAGTGCTCCTCTGAGAAGCGGGTATCCCCGGCCGCTGTGCCGAAATAAAACACCTCCTGCCGGGTCGGGCGTACGAGGTTTCCGATCACGTCGGGGAAGACGCGGCCCAGCCAGGGTCCGCATGCAAAGACGTACATATCGGCGGCCAAGGTCGTGCCGTCACTCAGGACGACGTTTTGCACCTCGCCCCCACTGATGTCGCCGGGACGGGCCTGGGCCTCGCGGTACGTGCCCCCTTCCTCCCGGAAGGCATCCAGCACGGCTTCGCAGCCGCGCCGGGCCAGCAGAAAGCCTGCTCGCGGCTCCCACGTCGCCAGCGCCATGCCTTCCGGGTTGATCTGCGGAAAGCGCCGGGCGATCTCGTCCGTCTCGATGACTTCGTGCTCCACGCCCGCGGCTTCCATCTGCTGGTGCGCCGGGCCGATGAAGCTGTCATCCGGCCCCATGAAGAGGACGCCGGTTTCATGATAGAGCGGCCGGTTCCAGCGGTGGCTGCTCTCGCGCCAGATCTCCAGGGAGCGGGCGACGAAGTCCACGTAGATGCGGGTCGTGTAGGCGTGGCGGATGACGCGGGTCTCCCCGCCCGAACTGGCGCGGGCATTGCCCGGCCCCCACTGGTCGATGAGCGTGACACGGGCTCCGCGACGGAGCAGGTGCAGGGCCGTCCAGCCTCCGAACGCACCGGCGCCTACGACGATAATGTGCGGGCCGATCCGCAGGGGGGCCGTATCCGACCTCGGGGCGACGGAAGACCCCTGGGTACTCGCCAGGGCAGGAATGGCGGCAAGAGATTGGACGAATGCTCTGCGTTTCATCGATAGGGATTCATGGTTTCATATAAGGGTCCTGAAGAAGCCCGATGATGTTGCCGTCGGCGGTCGTTCTCACTTTCGCTCGAATGCTGCGTCGAAGGCGACGGTGGACGGCTGGAAGTCGTATGCCTTCACATTGGCACAAGCTTCTTCGGCGCCCTGCTCGCGGTCCATGCCGATGTCCTCCCACTCGATGGAGAGGGGACCGTCGTAGCCGATACGGTTGAGGGCGCGAATGATCTCCTCGAAGTCGATGCTGCCCCGGCCGATGCTGCGGAAGTCCCAGTAGCGGTCCACGTTCCCGAAGTCGAGGTGGCCGCCGAAGACGCCGCTGGGCTGGGCGACGTCCGACCACCAGACGTCCTTCATGTGGACGTGGTAGATGCGGTCGGCGAACTCGTAGATGAACTTGACGTAGTCGACGCCCTGGTAGCCGAAGTGGCTGGGGTCGTAGTTGAAGCCGAACGCCTCGCGGTTGCCGATGGCCTGGAGCGCCCGCTTCGCGCTGGAGATGTCGAACGCGATCTCCGTGGGGTGTACTTCGAGGCCGAACCGGATGCCTTCCTCGTCGAATACGTCGAGGATGGGGTTGAACCGGTCGGCGAAGTCCTGGTAGCCTTTGTCGATCATGCCGGGTGCATTTGGCGGAAAGGAGTAGAGCAGATGCCAGATGCTGCTGCCGGTAAACCCGTTGACCTGCTTCACGCCGAACTTTGCAGCCGCACGGGCCGTGTCCTTCATCTCCTCGGCGGCGCGCTGGCGAACACCTTCCGCTTCGCCGTTGCCCCACACGCGCGGGGGGAGGATCGCCTGGTGACGCTCGTCGATGCGGTCGCAGATGGCCTGGCCGACGAGGTGGTTGCTGATCGCCCAGCAGTTCAGGCCATTCTTCTTGAGAATGTCCCAGCGACTCTGGGTATAGCCGTCTTCGTTCAGGGCGCGGTCGACCTCGAAGTGATCGCCCCAACAGGCGAGTTCGAGGCCGTCGAAGCCCCAGCTTGCGGCTTTCTTCGCGAGGGTTTCCAGCGGCATGTCCGCCCACTGGCCGGTAAAGAGGGTGACTGGTCGTGCCATTTTTCTGGTTGGTGCTTGCTAGTGTTCGAGTGTTATTGTGTTCTGGTGTTCACGTGTTCGGGTCGGGGGTGTGGGTGTTTACAGTAATCCCAATGCCTCCAGCTCCCGGCGGAGTTGCGGGGGGTCGATGAAGTGGATCCCGTAGAACCCCAGACGGTTGGCCGTCTCGATGTTCGGGAGGCGGTCGTCGACGAAGGCGGTCTCTTCGGCCTCCAGGCA
>DASSAV010000223.1:0-4835 GCA_035699265.1 Rhodothermales bacterium | reverse complement strand
GGGTTAAATGTGAAGGACTTGACGGTCATATGGAGTGTTGAGGTGTTCAGGTGTTGATGTGTTATCGGGTCGGAGGTTGGGATACCTCGCAGGATAGGAAGGAAAAGATCCGGTGTCGAGGTTGTGTTTGTAACCCATTCGGAGTCTGAAGGGTGAAAACCATGAACTCGTTCTCGGTCCGAACTTGAGGGAGGTATTTTCAGGATGACGTTGTCTGTTTCAGAGAATACGGTCGTTTCACTGTTGGGCTACAATCTGATTTGAAGTATGCGCATCTTTATGACGGGGGCTACGGGTGTCGTGGGTCGGCGTGCGATACCGCTGCTCGTGGCGGCGGGGCACCAGGTGACGGCGATCGGGCGGACACCCGAGAAGCAGGCCGGCCTGGAGCGGATGGGCGCGACGGCGCTGGCACTCGACCTCTTCGATCCGGCTGCCGTGCGAAATGCAGTGGCGGGGCACGACGTGGTGGTCAACCTGGCGACGCACATTCCGGGTTCGAGCGTGCAGATGATGTTGCCGTGGTCCTGGCGTGAAAACGACCGGATCCGGCGCGACGCTTCGGCGATTCTGGTAGAGGCGGCGAGCGCTGGGGGCGTGTCGCGGTTGATTCAAGAATCGTTCGCGCCGATCTATGCGGATGCGGGGGAGGCGTGGATCGACGAAGAGGCGCCGGTACGGCCCCTGCGGTACAACCGGACGGTGCTGGACGCCGAGCGGGCGGCTGCGGGGTTTACGCAGCGCGGCGGAGTGGGCGTGGTGCTGCGGTTTGCGCTGTTCTACGGCCCGGACTCGAAGCCCACGCAGGAGATGATCCCGGTGGTCCGCAAAGGCTGGGCGCCGATGCCGGGTCTGCCGGGCGCGTTTTTGTCGTCGGTGTCGCACGACGACGCGGCGACGGCCGTGGTCGCGGCGCTGGGTGTTCCCGCCGGCATCTACAACGTGGCGGACGACGAGCCGTTACGCCGAAGTGAGTTCTTTGGATCACTGGCGGACGCGCTCGGCGTGCCTCCGCCGAAGCTGCCGCCCTCGTGGATTACGCCTCTATTCGGCGCGATGGGGGAAATGTTGTCGCGTTCGCTGCGGATCTCCAACCGAAAGCTGCGGGACGCTTCAGGCTGGGCGCCGAAGTATCCGAGCGTCCGGGAGGGATGGCAGGCGGTGGCGTGAAAGGGTGAGAGGGGGAAAGAGAGAATGAGGGAAGGAGAGGACGAAAGGAGGGAGGGAGAGGAGAGTAGGGGTGGGCGCTTCGTCCTGAGCCGGAGCTCTGCGTGGCAGCCGGGCGGGTTGGCTGACGTGAGCTTGTATATTCTCCGCACGGGCAGTTTCTTACGGCGGTGTAGCAGGTTTTCCAGGCATCTTTCGCTGGCATCCGCGCATGCTGCACGAAAAAGTAGTACCGCACCCTATCACAAGGACAGATTAGATGGTGTTCACCGCCCCTCGATTCAGCCACAAGCTTCTCCTCTTCGTCTCGATTCTTCTGCTGCGCGTCGGCATCGTGTCCGGGCAGAGCGGGGATGCATTTCGGCCGCCGGCCGTGCCGCTCGTCACGCACGATCCGTATTTCAGCATCTGGTCCATGGGCGACAGGCTCACGGACGACTGGACGAAGCACTGGACGGAGGCCAACCAGCCGATCGACGGCATGCTGAGGATAGACGGCACGGCCTACCGCTTCATGGGGCCGCGCCCGAAAGAAGTGCCGGCGATGGAGCAGACGGGGCTGGAAGTACGTCCCACGACCACCGTGTACCGGTTTGAGGCAGGCGGCGTTCACCTGGACCTGACCTTTACCACCCCGACGCTGCCGGAAGATCTGGACCTGCTCTCCCGTCCGGTCAGCTACATCACCTGGGACGTACAGGCATCGGACGCACGCACGCACGACGTGGCGCTCTACTTCGATGCGACCGCGCTGCTCGCGGTGAACTCGGGCCGCCAGGAGGCCAGCCTGTCACGGTTCGACCTGGACGGGCTGCGCGTGCTTCGCGCCGGATCCCAGGAGCAGGCGGTGCTGGCGCGCGCGGGCGACGACCTGCGCATCGACTGGGGATATTTCTACCTCGCCGTGCCGTCGCAGGGCGAGCAGAGCGACCGCCTGGTCGGTTCCCGCGCGGCCCGGCGATCGTTTGCCGAGACGGGTGCGCTGCCGGCATCGGACGACCTGAACATGCCACGGGCCGCCGGCGACGGACCGCTCGCGCTCGCCGTGGCCTTCGATCTGGGGCAAGTCGGCGCGGCCCCGCTCTCGCGGCACGTCCTGCTCGCCTACGACGACCAGTACGCGATAGAATACTTCCATCGCAGGCTCCGGCCGTACTGGCAGCGGAATGGGATGGACATGAGCGATCTCCTGCAGAAAGCGGCGGCCGACTACAAAAGCCTCATGGACCGGAGCCGGGCCTTCGACGCGGAGCTTACGCGCGACCTTACGGAGGCGGGCGGACAGGAGTATGCCCGGCTCGCTGCGCTGGCCTTCCGGCAAACGCTCGCCGCCCATAAACTGGTTGCGGACATCGACGGCACGCCCATGCTCTTCGCCAAGGAAAACTTCAGCAACGGCTGCATCGGCACGGTGGACGTGGCCTATCCCTCATCGCCGTTTTTTCTGCTGTTCAACCCCACCCTGTTGCAGGCGCTGCTCGAACCAGTGATGCGGTACGCCCAGCTTCCCCGCTGGCCGTTTCCGTTCGCCCCGCACGACCTGGGAACCTACCCGCTGGCAAACGGACAGGTGTACGGTGGCCGGGAGGAGTCGGAGGAAAACCAGATGCCGGTAGAGGAAAGCGGCAACATGCTCATCATGACAGCGGCGCTCGCGCAGGCGGAGGGGAATGCGTCCTTTGCCCAGAAGTACTGGCCGCTTCTGGAACAATGGGCGGCTTATCTCCTGGAGAAGGGCATGGACCCCGAGAATCAGCTATCTACAGACGATTTTGCAGGCCATCTCGCCCATAACACCAACCTTTCCATCAAGGCGATCGTCGCCCTGGGCAGCTTTTCCAGGCTGGCGGAGATGCTGGGCAGGAAGGATGAGGCACGGCTGTACAGGGCAAAGGCAGAGGACATGGCCCGTCGCTGGGTGCAGATGGCGGATGACGGAGACCATTTCCGGCTCGCCTTCGACAAGCCCGGCACGTGGAGCCAGAAGTACAATCTCGTCTGGGACGATCTGCTCAGCCTGGACCTCTTTCCCGATGCGGTGGCCCGGAAGGAAATCGCCTTCTATAAAACCAGGCAGAACGAGTACGGCCTTCCACTCGACAACCGGGAGACGTACACCAAGCTGGATTGGATCGTCTGGACGGCGACGCTCGCCGAGACCCCTGAGGATTTCAGGGCTTTCATCGCACCCGCCTATGCTTTTGCAGACCAGAGCCCGAGCCGCGTTCCGCTTACAGACTGGTATCGGACCACGAATGCAGAGCAGGTCGGATTCCAGGCCCGCTCGGTCGTCGGAGGCGTATACATCAAGATGCTGTCCGAGCCCGAGACGTGGCGGAAGTGGTCCAGTCGGGCACTGGCGACGTCATCCATGCGCTAATACCAGTTCTCTAAAATTCTTGTGCAAGCCTGCCCGCCTGCCGAGTTGTCATCCTGAGCCCTCAGGGAAACAAGTTATTCCGTCTGTGCGATCATGACCTGAAGCGCCTTAGCTTCCGCCTCCTTCCAGCCTAGCAGATCATTCATCGAACGGCACCAGTACTCCGCTTCACCACCATGTCATTCTGAACGCAGTGAAGAATCTCTCCGGTCCCTCAAACCCGACGAGAACCTCATGTCATAAGATGCAGGGGAGAGAGGCATCTCTCTTGGTGCATACCTGAAGCAGGAGAGATTATTCCATCAGTCGCTACGCTCGTGTCTTCACGGAGCCTGCCTTGAGCGCAGTCGAAGGGTTCAGAATGACGTGGAGGCGTTCAGAGCGGTATGCGCGAGTGACCTTGAAGGCTGTGCTACCCACACTGGCGGATCAGAGACTGCGGCACGGCGTTCAACCCGACGTGATAGTAACAAGACATTGATATTATGTACTATACGTCATCATTCGATAGTGCATGGTGGGATCGGTTCAGGGAATTGCTGGATGGGCAGAACGAGTGGCCTGCCCCCTACCTGTTCAAGTTCATCGTGCCCCGTTCGGGGCTGGAGGAATTGAAGGACGTATTCGGAGAGCACCCGGTCGTCGTGCGCGCGTCCACACGGGGCCGCTACGTCAGTGTCACGGCAAAGATAGAGATGGGGTCGAGTGACGAGGTGATCGAGGTGTACCAGGCGGCGGGGACTGTGGACGGGGTGATTGCGCTGTAGAGGGGTTGAAGGTTGGAAAGTTGAAGGTTGAAGGCTAGCTACCTATCACTGTGTGTACGAGTCGTAGTAGTGGATTGAAAACGCCTCTTTCAGGCCTGTTCGCCCCCTCTTCGTCATCCCCGACTCCGATCGGGGATCCAGGCAGCACACCAATACGGCCCATTCTGAGGCTTATACTCGAACACCACGCTAGAGAAAGCTGTGAACCGAGTGCGGCTTCTTGCTCCTTTCGAGCATTTCTCAACCGTTCTGCCAAAGTGATAGGTATCTAGGGTTGAAGGTTAGCGTGGCTGCGGGTTGGGGAGCGGCCAGTACCGCGCGAGCCCGTTTCAGTGGCTGTCTGTCAGCTCGGCGAGATCGTCGAACGTAGGTTTCAGGGCCGGGTAAAGTTCACGGTAGCGGTGGTGGTAGGCCGTGTAGGTCTGCGCATTGTCGAGGTCGGGTTCCGTGCGGCCCGTGACCTGGATGGTACGGTCGCAGGCGGCGTCGACATCCGGCCAGACGCCCCCACCGACGCCGGC
>DASSAV010000222.1:0-12526 GCA_035699265.1 Rhodothermales bacterium | reverse complement strand
AGGTGGTGATCTGGGGGTGTGCTTTCCCGGGGCATGTCCTTTCTTGCGCGCCCAAGAAAGGACCAAAGAAGGGCGCATCGAATCAAAACCCGCGAATCCCCTTCCCGGCGCGCACATCGACCGAGCGGCGCGTGAGCGATGTCAATCATGTGGAAGGTGTCTCGGGCGCCACTCGCTCAACCGCGCGGGGATTCCTTCCGGCGCGCGGGCCGTGATTCGACGGATTCAGGAGGGAGGCGGATTCAGGAGAGAGCTGTCTGCATTGAGCACATCCTTTGCTCCGGCACACTGCCCATGATTCGATGGGAAGCAGGCGGGAGCTTCATTTGCTTTGCCATTCGTCAAGTGAGTAACCGGATTTGGTATCTCGGTAACCTGTAACAATGGTGTCGGGCAGCTACGCATCGGGTCACGTATTTCAAGCCCGTAAGGATCTTCGGCGCCGAAAGAGCGGATACCCCGTACAAGAGCAATTCGCACCGGTACTTCACCGCGCCCGAACTTGCCTTCCCGATCTGATACCTACGATCATGTCGCTCACGGATAACACGGCCGTCCGTTTTGCGAAAGACCTCTTCAAGGACTTCTCAGACGACGACTGTCCCAGAATGGCAGCAGCCCTCTCGTACTACACGATCTTTTCCCTCCCCGCTGTGCTCGTCATCGTCGCTACCATCGTGGGGGCCGTGTTTGGGCAAGCGGCCGCGGAGGGGCAGATCCAACAGCAATTCGGCTCGCTTCTGGGTGAGGAGGGGGCAAGCTTTATCCAGACCATGATTCAAAATGAGGGGGAGCGGGCGACGGGAAGCTCAGGCATCATCGCTACCATTCTCGGAATAGGCGTCCTCCTGTTCGGAGCTATCGGAGCGTTCGTCGAGCTTCAGAGCGCGCTGAATACGACGTGGGAGGTTGAACCCGACCCGGAGAAAGGCGGGATCAATGCCTTCATCGTGAAGCGGCTGCTTTCCTTCGGGATGATTCTTGGAATCGGTTTCCTCTTGCTCGTTTCACTCGTACTCAGCGCGGCGATTTCCGCATTCGGCCAATTGATAAGCAATTACCTGCCCGATTTCTTTTCCCAGGGGCTCTTGTTCGCCATCAACATTGCCATCTCCCTACTCGTCATCACGCTGCTCTTCGCGGCAATTTTTAAGATTATGCCGGATGCCGTTGTCCAGTGGAAGGATGTGGGGGTGGGGGCTCTGGCCACTGCCGTCCTCTTCGTGATCGGCAAGTTCGCCATCGGCCTCTATCTGGGGCACAGCAGCGTGGGATCAGCCTACGGCGCGGCTGGTACGCTGGCGCTTCTCCTGATCTGGATTTATTACTCCGCCCTCATCGTCTTCATCGGAGCCGAGTTCACACAGATCTGGGCGCGCTACACGGGCTCCCGGATCGTACCCGACGAGAACGCCGTCCGCGTAGTGAGCGAAACGCGCCACGTAGACGATGATGGGCTCGCGACGGATGAAACGACCGAGCCCGTACGGCCACCCGTTTCCAGAACAAAGGGCGCTGGCCGGCGATAAGCGCGACTGGATCTCCTTCGAGCGCAATCAGTGTTCCCGAACTTTGCCGAGAAAAGCACGAGGGGCGACTCAATAGCGAGCCGCCCCTCTTCTTCACAGCCACAGTGCGGTGAAGCAATCCGTCAAGAGTGGCCGCTCGGCTGCGTTTCGGGCATCATCCCACCGGCGGTCGCATGCTCGGTCGGATACTTTTTCCGGCCTGCGGAGCGGCTCTGCTTTTGATTCTCACTCCCCGAGTGGCTGCCCGTATTCTGCTGGGCCATACTTCTACCGCCGAGCTTTTTCGCTGCGTAGGCAACGCCTGCGCCTACCAGCGCAACAACCCCTGCCCCGGCGATCCAGGAAAGGATGTCGGAGCGGTTCCGACTGGACGATTTCAGCATCGGCAGGCGTCCTCGGCTCATTTTATTCAGCCGCTTCATGTTCTTTTTGCTGCTGAACAGGTCGGAAACCGAAGACATATGCCCATTGCCAGGCATATAACGAGTCATTGAAAACGTAGTCATACGACATCTCCATGTAGTTGTTGGTACTTCATCTGCGAACATGGACCATTTATTCGGCGATCAGACGGCAACACCCCGGTTTCCCGAATCTCCGTCGGCTATGGCGAACCCCAGCCGCCGATCGCCTGTCGGACGCTCTTGCTTGAGGTGCTCCACGAGGCGGCGGTATTCTTCTTCCATCTCTGGTGTCACCGAAGCGCGCGTGTCCTTTATCGCCTGCTCGAAGAGGCGCATGGGAACCTTCTCGAGTTCAGGTCCTTCCCGGATCGCCAGCAAACCGGCCCGACGCACCAGGTTTTCGAGATCGGCCCCCGTATAGCCTTGCGTGCGGTCCGCCAGGCTCTCCAGGTCGACGTCGTCCGCCAGCGGCATTTTGCTCGTGTGGATCCCAAGGATGTGGCGTCGCCCTTCCCGATCCGGGACAGGCACGTATATGATCTCATCGAAGCGGCCAGGCCGGAGCAAGGCCGGGTCGATCAGCGTGGGCCGATTCGTCGCACCGACGACCACAACTCCCTGAAGCTCTTCCAGACCGTCCATTTCGGCCAGAATCGTGTTCACCACGCGCTCGGTCACGGCGGGCTCGCCCAGTCCCCCGCCCCGCTGTGGTGCCAGTGAGTCGATCTCGTCGATGAAGATGACTGTTGGAGCCACCTGACGGGCCCGGTGAAAGAGCCGCGCCACCTGCTTCTCCGATTCACCGTACCACTTGGACAGCAGGTCGGAAGACTTAGTGGCGATGAAATTGGCCTCGGCTTCGCGCGCGACTGCTTTGGCAAGCAGTGTTTTTCCCGTCCCCGGAGGCCCGAACAATAGGAAGCCCTTGGCTGGGCGGATTCCCAGCCTGCGGAAAGCGTCCGGGTTCTTGAGCGGCAGTTCGACGCCTTCCCGGAGCGCCTGCTTGGTGTCTTCCAACCCGCCGATGTCGTCCCACGAGACATTAGGAACCTGAATCATGATCTCGCGGAGCGCGGACGGTTGAATGCGGCGAAGCGCGCCCTGGAAGTCGTCCCGCGTCACTTGCAGGTTTTCGAGGAGCTCCTGCGGGATTTCCGGCTCTTCGAGGTTGAACTGCGGCAGGTTACGCCGAAGCGTTTCGATAGCCGCCTCCCGGCACAATGCCGCGAGGTCGGCTCCGACGAAACCATAGGTCGTCCGCGCAATCTCATCCAGGCTCACATCTTCTGCGAGCGGCATTCCGCGCGTATGAATGCCCAGAACTTCGCGGCGGCCGTCCTGGTCCGGCACGCCAATGATGATCTCGCGGTCGAACCGGCCGGGCCGGCGGAGCGCCTCGTCGAGCGCCTCAGGCCGGTTCGTAGCTCCGATCACGACCACATTCTGGCGCGGCTCGATGCCGTCCATCAGCGTCAGGAGCTGGGCGACGATGCGGCGCTCCACCTCGCCGGTCGCATTCTCCCGGCTGGGCGCTATGGAATCAATCTCATCGATAAAGATGATAGCGGGAGCTTGCTCCTGGGCGTTTTGAAAAACCTCCCGAAGGCGCTCTTCCGACTCGCCGTAGTGCCGTCCCATAATCTCCGGGCCAGCGATCGGGAAGAACTTCGCCTCGGACTCATTTGCTACCGCACGCGCCAGTAGTGTCTTGCCGGTCCCTGGCGGCCCGTGCAGCAGGACGCCTTTCGGCGGATCTATGCCTAACCTGGAAAATAACTCGGGATGACGCAACGGGAGCTCGATCATCTCCCGCACCTGCTCGATGGTATCTCGCAAGCCCCCAACGTCGTCGTACGAGACGCCCACCGAGCGAAGATCTTCCGGCTCGGTGTATTGGGGCAGCAGCTCGATTTCCGTGTCCTGCGTCACCTGTACGATTCCGCGCGGGTTCGTGGCAGTCACGATCAGGCGGATTTCCTGAAGGCCGTAATTCCGCTGTTGCAGAAACGTGCGAAAGACGGCGTCGGGAAAGAGATTGGGGTCGAGCTCAGCCGCCTGGCGATGGTATACGGAGGTCGAGACCACGTCGCCAGCGACGAGCGGCCGCTGGAAGAGCGTGCGCAGAAGGGCCTGCCCCGACCCCTGCAACCGGAGATTCTTCTGGGCCGGCGCCAGGGTCACGCGCTTGGCCGGGCGCACGTCCGCAGGCCGAACCTCCACGTAATCACTGATTGTCACGTTCGCATTTGCGCGTTCCAGTCCGTCGAGACGAATGATGTCGAGCCCTTCGTCTTCCGGGTAGGGCGGGAACGCAACCACGGCTGTGTTTCGCTTGCCCAGAATCTCTATGATGCTCCCTTCTCTCAGGCCGAGTTCTTGCAGTGCGTTCCTGTTCAGCCGGGCGATGCCCTTTCCTACATCCGGCCCCTTCGCGCCCGCGATCTGTAACCTGACGGTTTTGCCCCCTTCCATCTATCGCTCGTCTGCTTTGCGTGCTCTCTCGTACGTAGTATACCGGATGAGGTGGGTCCAGTGCCTTGCTGTTCCACCAATGTTACGAGTTCACCGGACCGGGGGACTTTCGGCATGCTCGTGGCACAGCGCCTATACCTGATCAGGACGTTTCCTTGCTATTCGCGTGTCGCCATTCTAGCTTGGCCGGTTCGTGAGGGCTGAAATTTATGAGGGTTGGGACCACACCTTATAACGATTGCACTGTTCGCGGGCCTGTGGCGCTACCGCCAGCTGAGGGTTGGGACCACACCTTATAACGATTGCACGCCCATTTTGATAGAACTGGCATGATCCGGTGAACTGGCGAATCAGAATGGGCCAGCCGGAACAGGCACTCAACGCGGCGGCCATTGCAGGAGCCCGATTGCGAATGAAATACGGCATCACAGGCAACACACACAAAGAAACCCTCTGGCGTCCTGTAGCCCAGACGGTGAACTGGCTTCACGAGCACGGCCTTTCCTTTTGTCTGCGCGCCGACGTGGCGACGGGCCTCCAGAACCGCCGCCTAGTCGACCCGATTCTCTGTTCGGAACACACGGAAGAAGACCTGGCCGGTTCGGTCGACGTTCTGCTGTCGTTCGGCGGCGACGGCACCCTTCTGAACACGGCGCACGAAGTCGGGCGACGTGGCACGCCGATCCTGGGTGTCAATATCGGCCGCCTCGGCTTTCTGGCCGACATCGAGGTTGGGCACATCCAGGAAGCGATCCGTGATCTGGAGTTGGGCCGATTCCGGACGGAGCAGCGCATGGTGCTCGAAGCGCGTGTCCAAGACGGCAGTCAGAACGCCTCGTGGGCTCTGAACGACCTCGTCATCGAGCGAAGCGGCGAATCCAAGCTGCTCTCCATCGACGTTGCCGTCGACGGCACTCACCTCAATGTGTACTGGGCCGATGGACTCATTATCGCGACCCCCACCGGGTCGACGGCCTACTCTCTTTCGACAGGCGGCCCGATCATGGCGCCCGGCTGCGGCGCCATGATCCTCACGCCCGTCGCCCCGCACATGCTCACGGTGCGACCGCTGGTCCTGCCCGACAGCGCCGTCATAGAGGCACAGGTCCTCAACGCACACCCGCATTACGTGCTGGCCGCAGACGGAAAATCAATGGAGGTGAACGGGAACGTCAAGGTGATCATCCGGCGCGCCGACCACACGGTCAATCTCCTCAAGCTGCCGGGGCAGCACTACTTTCAGACGATCCGATCGAAGCTCATGTGGGGCATGCGCAGCTTCGAACCGCATGGCGGTCAAAGCGAGTCGTCCCGGCGCGAATAGGCTTCACTTGTCCTTCGCTTCGCGACCTGACTTGCGGGTGGTATATTGCGGTCCACTTCGGCAGAAGCTGCCCCTCCCTCCCCTTCCGAAAAGCACGTCGTGGCCGAGCCGTCTAAGAACACCCACGTTTCTACGGGCGCCGGACATGTGGCACCCGACGACAAGGCCGCCCATCTGCCCGTCGGCTGGATCATAGGCTCCGTACTGCTCAGCGCGGCCGTATTTGCGGCGGTAACGCACTTTACCTTCGACTGGGAAGCTCTTCGGCGTTTCCCCTGGCACGTGCGCCCCTGGCTTCTCGCACCCGCGCTCGGAAGCGTGGTGCTCCGCGTTTTCTTCGGAGGCTACCGGCTGCGCTATTTCTCGACGGGCCGGCTCAGCCTGCGTGCGTGCATTCGCAGCCAGATCGCGTGGGACTTCTTCGCCTACATCACCCCGTCGACGATTGGCGGAGGGCCGCTCGTCAGCGCCTTCATCTCGCGCGACCAGCACCTTCCACTCGGAGACACAACCTCCATCGTCCTCTTTTCGATGCTGGTCGACCAGATCTGGTTCGCGCTGACCATCCCGATCGTCCTGTTTCTGACCCCGTTTGTGGAAATCATCCCGGAGTCGGCGGGGTCCGTAGCCTCGTGGTCGTTCGCCCTTTTTCTGATCGGGTTTCTGGGTTGGGTGCTGTTCTTCGGATACATTACCCTCATCAGCCCGGAAGCCCTCGAAAAGCTGACGGACCGGATCTTCCGCATACCGGGCCTCCGCAGGTACCGGGAACGGGTGCGCGTGGTGTCGAGCGACTTCAGGCAACGCGCAGACATCCTGCGCACGCAGCCACCCTCCTTCTACCTTCGGGGACTCGTCATCACGGCTCTGCCCTGGCTCATGCGCTACGTTCTGATCCTGTTCGTGATCTGGACCGTTTATCCCTCGGCAAACGGATTGCTCGTCTTTCTGCGTGCGGTAGCACTTAACCTGAGCGTCCTGGCATTGCCAACCCCCGGTGGAGCGGGTGGTGCGGAAGGATTGTACGTCCTCTTCTTCGGACCCCTCCTTCCTGCCGCACTCGTCGCACCTACTTTGCTCGTCTGGCGGCTCCTGAGCTATTACCTGTTCATCGTTGCCGGCCTGATCATCATGGCAAACCGGACACGAAAGAGCATCCAGCACAAGCGACAACTCAAAATCGGAATGGCGCCCTCATCTGCTCAGGAGCCCCAACACGCGCACGAGTAGCCGGGCATCGAACCCGTCATGTTCGCCCAGGTCCCGGAGTCCGTCGCACAGGAGCCGTTCGGCCATGTCCGCCACCGACGGATTGTCTACGTCCAGCCAGAACTTGCGGCCGATATCGAACGCACGGGCTCTGTTCTCCCGTGCCAGCAACCGCATGGCACCAGTCAGAGAGGCGTCACCAGCGGCAGCACCGCGTTCTATTGCATCGAACAAGATCGGGCTGCAGTAGAAAACGCCCGTATCGAACGCGTTGTAATCCTCGATCCCTTTCCCGATAGCCTTGATGTACCCGTCCTTTTGACTGACGCGCGTAACGTCGTCCATATCCACCAGCGGGTTGCCGCAATCAAGGTCCACTGCCAGCGTCACCTCACCCACAGCCGGGGGGTGCGCCAGCAATTCCACCACGATAGAGGGGTCCAGAAGGTGATCGGACATGACGAGCAGGAACGGCTCTGGGAGTTCCTGCCGGGCTGCCAGTACCGAGATGCCGTTCGGCTCCGCCGACCGGTCGTTCAGCACGTGGGTGATCTTGACAGAAAGCTCCGCCGCCAATTGGTCCAGAAGGGACCGGATCCGATCGCCGTCGCATGCAGTTACGACGACGAATTCGGAAGCTCCACCCTCCAGGGCCGTTCGGACCACCAATTCAATCAGCGGCACTCCCATTATGGGAAGAAGCGGTTTTCTTTCCGTCCGGGATCGGAGCCGCTGTCCCTGGCCCGCCGCAATGATCAGGCATTTCATATTCGTATCGATGAATCTTTATCGTCGGAAACATATTATTAAGCCCGGCTCAAACCCGCGAGCCTTCATCGAGAAACCTTTTTCTGTCTGTCCCCCCCAATACTTAGGCAAGCACGCCACTTGAATTCCCGACAATCCATCCCTGCCGTGAGCGCATCGGACTTTCCCCTGCAGGCGCATGAAGTTTGACGTCTGCATCATAGGGCACGTAACCCAAGACCGTCTGGAGATCGAGGGTATGCCCCCGCATTTCCTCCCCGGTGGATCGGTCTATTACGCGGGCGTTGCAGCCTGCAAAGTGGGGCTGTCCACAGCGGCCTTGACGAAGCTGAACCCGGCCGATCAAAATCGGCTTCTGGCCGACCTTCGGCAGACGGGCGTACACGTTCGGTGCACTCCTTCACCCGCGACGACGGAGTTCGTCAACATCTATCCCGACCCCGATACCCGCATCCAGCGCGTTGCGGCGGTTGCGGCGCCGTTCCTGCCGGAAGATGCGGTTCCGGAAGCGGACCTTTACATGCTCGGCCCGCTCACGCAGGCTGATATTTCGCTCGAATACGTCCAGTATCTGGCCACCCTGGGCCGTGATATAGCGCTGGACTTGCAGGGGCTCCTGCGATGCGTGCGCGGCGAGCAGGTGGTGCTGTCTCGACACGAGCAGATCCCGGACATCCTGCAACACGTACGGATTCTAAAAGCCAGCGAGGCAGAAGCCTACTTCTCAACCGGACTCTCCGACCTGGAGGGAGCAGCGCGAGCGTTAGCCGCCCACGGCCCACGCGAGGTGCTCATCACGAGAGGCGGCCTGGGGTCGTTCATTCTGGCGGAGGGACGCACGTACACCATACCGGCTTTCCCCCCACCCGAGATCGCCGACACGACCGGCTGCGGAGATACCTATCTCGCCGCCTATATCTCCCGCCGTCTGGCCGGAGGCGGACCCGAAGAGGCCGGTCTGTTCGCCTCCAAGATCGCCGGCGACAAGACGGCGACTTACGGTCCCTACCGCGGTCCGGTTGAGGACGTCCCCGGCCCACGTCCCGACGCGCGAGACGGAGGCCTTCCGCCCGGCGATCACCGGCCCACCCACCTGACCTCGGTCGACCCGCCGGGCAGCAGGCCAGGCACGCCTGGTGCCCGGACCAGCGAGATCGAGGAGCCCACGAACCTGTATATCATTCACCCCCTCAGCCGCCTCTGCGTCCGGTTCTTCGCCCGGTTGGGCATCCATCCGAATGCCGTGTCCATTACGGGTATGGTATTCGGGGGGCTGGCTGCGCTCTCTTATCACCAGTACGCCCGCTGGGTGATGACCCTCCTGGGTTTCTTACTCATGATTGGCTGGCACGTCATGGACGGAGCCGACGGCCAACTCGCCCGTGCCACCGGTAAGACCTCCGAGATCGGGAAGGTGCTGGACGGAATCTGTGACCACGGCACGTTCATCCTCATTTACGTGAGCCTTGCCCTGGCCCTCACACCACGCCTGGGGGGATGGGTCTGGATGATGGCATTGGTCGCAGGCATCAGCCACGCCGTGCAGGCCAGTGTCTATGAGTTGCAACGTCAGTTGTACGACTACTGGGTCCACGACAAGGCATCAGCCCGTGTCGTCACGCCGGAGGAGGTGCGCAGGGGGCAAGGCCGGAGGGGACGGGTGGCTCGGTGCTTTGCGGGTGTCCACGTACTATACCTGGAGGTCCAGTCCCGTCTCGCCGGGATCGGGTCCGGTGCCTCGCTCAACTCGAAACTCTCGACCATCCTTGCGAATGCCGGCGACGAGGGCACTCGCATCCGCGAGGCTTATCGCACCACTTTCGTCGATGCTGTCAATCGGTGGTCGCTCCTCTGCTCCAATTACAGGACGATTATTATTTTCGTGGTGTGCCTGATAGGCCATCCAGTTCTGTTTTTCGTTTCTGAGATCGTCCTTTTTAACGTGATCCTGGTCGTGCTCCTGAAGATGCAGCAGAACAGACAGATCGCGTTCCGGAAGTGGTTGTCGCATTATTACCAGCTCGCTCCCGCTGCGTAGGAGGCCGTTCCTTCAAGCGCGCGTGAAACCCCCGTCCGGTCCCCGGCGTTGTTGACATCACTTTGCATGGGAGGGTATATTGCCCGCCCTTGTCGGTCAGGTAGCTCAGTCGGTAGAGCAAAGGACTGAAAATCCTTGTGTCGGGGGTTCGATTCCCTCCCTGACCACACCTCTCTTGCCGTAAACGCCCTTAACATAGGTGTTTACGGCAATTTCTATTTCCTGGAGTACGGAGATAGGTACGGATTTTTCCACCTCTCCCCCACTCCGCCACAGTTTTACATGCCCAAGGCGCTCAGCACCTCACGTTCCCAGTGACGGCGCCGAGCGCCCTTTCTTCATGACCCGCAACCACACACGCCTTATGTCAGCCATCGTCTTCGCAGCACGAGAATACGACATCGCATCGCAGCCGGCTGCCCCAAGCCGGTACCGCTCCGGGACGACCAGGTACTCGGCTTCGGCTCCGGAGGCATAGGGGATGCCCATTCGATCATGCGGGACCGCGCCTTCCTGGAGTACCTCTCCGGCGAGAGCATGAACGACGCTGCGGAGATGCTACGGGAGCGCGTCTCCCCCGGTGACGGCAAGGGGTAGCTGCACTACTACCTGATCGGCCTCGACCAGGACACGCCCGTCGCCGTCCGCACCGGCGGCCCCGAACGCATGATCAACCGCAACGACATGCGGCACGAGTTCAGCAGCGTGGACATGGAGGAGTGGACGGGCTCTGGCGCTCGGTCAGATTATGACGGACGCGGAGACGAGAGCGCCCCTCCGGGCCTGCCGGCCGGAGGACACCCCCACATCTCCATTACCGAGCAGAACTTTGTTAACTAAACCTCAGTCGAGGGTTGAAAAGGTGAACAGGTTGGCCCGTTGCCGAGTGCATAAGATGAAGTTACCAGATTTGATCTTAGCACCCAAAGTACGGCCAACCCGATGCCCTCCAATATTGAGGAGGAAGCCACTCGGATCTACGTCTTCGTCGATGACTTCCTCAAAACGCACCCGGCCAAGTCCCGGATGGTGTGTAAAATTACAGAAGGTGTTCACGCCGCCAGCCTGAATGAGATCGTCTCTTCGTCTGAATCTTTAGGCCGCATCAGCCGCCGTATGCTCCTGAGTTGAGCCAACTCCAAAGGGGTCATCCGCACCCGCTGCCACCTCCGCGAGGCCCTTACCAGCACGGCATAGACCAGCGTCACCGCTCCCCGCTCATTCACGTGCTGCGGCATCACCTTCGTCCTGCGCTTCTCCTCGACAAAGGCACGCTCCAGAAGGTTCGTCGGGATGTACTTGCGATGCGCCAAGGGATACCTCTGGTGAACCAGGCAGGCGTCGAGATCCTCGCAGAAGCACTTCACCATCTGCGGGTACGACGGCGTGTACTCCTCGACGAAGCGCTCGGCCAGCAACTTCCCTGTATCTACGTCTGCTGCGTAGTAGACCTGCTTGGCCCGTATGAGCACCTCCTCACGTGCATGCTCGGGCAGCTTGGACGCTAGATTCCTCGGTTTGTGTGCCAGGCAGCGCTGACGGTCACTCTCGGCAAAGGTGCGGCCGATGCTCGCCTTCAGTGCCGTTGAGCCGTCATGGACCACCAGCAGCGGCAGCCTCAGCCCGCGCTACAAGCATAGCTCCGTGCAGTTCTTGAGGCTGCGCGGGTGGATCGGATCGGGCACACCCCGAAGCCGCGCGGAGAGCGACCTACCGGTGCTGCCGGAGATCATGGAGCGGCTGGGGGTGTGAGGGTTGGAGAGTTGGGAGTTGAGGGTTTGAGGGCGAAGCCTGCGGGGTTCAGGGGGTGAAACAGTCGATTTCATTCGGACCGGGATAACGTTACGATTTGCGTCCCATTTGAAACGCCGTGCCTATCGTAAAACGCTACTCGTTCGTAAGTTGAAGTAAAAAGATGCACGCTGCTGCGGATGGCCTTGATTTTCTTTCATACCAGATACAAACCCCCCGGCCTGCGGCCACTGCATCCCCTCCTACGCGGGGACAGGCTCTTGGGAAAGAGGGGAGCTTCTCTTGCTCTTACCACTCTACAAGTGAATAACCGGATCTGGTATCACTCGTGACTTACCAAGCTCCATGACAGCCTTTGCTCCTCCCTCCTCGCCTTATGCCACTATTAAAACCGTCTGTTGCCCGGCGGACGGGCACCCGGTGGAGAAAACTGCTGCCGAAGTCCTCTGTGCCCGTTTGAAGCTCCCGCCGGCAGCGGCCGCGTCGCGCCCCGGCGAGGGGCTTCGGATCGGGCTTGCGGGCGGCACGTGGGGGCTTGCTCCGGCGGAAGCTCCCGATGGGGCAAGGGAGCCGTGGATGTGGGCACGCATCGCGCCGGACGGAACGGGGGAACTGACCGCGTCTGAACCGGCCCTCCTGTATGCACTCACCATGCTGCTGGAGGAAGGGCTTACGCTGGAGCAGCAAAGCGTCCTCCCGGACGGCCTCCTCCTCCGGGCCAGTTTTGCCTGGAACCGGCCTCTGTACGACTCCGTGCTGACGCAGGTGGCGCGATCCGCACGCGGGTTCGACCCCGAAGCATACGTTGCGCGGCTCGCTGCGTGCGGGTTCACCCACGTCGAAGTGAACGGGCTCGCCTATCACACGCCGATGGAGCCGGGCGTCCCGACGGAATACTACAACCAGTTCTACACGTACTGCCCGGCGCTGAGCCAGTTCGTGGACAGCAAGCTAACAAAGGGCCTCTACCCCTCCGAGTACCTCCAGGCCAATCTAATACGGCTGAAGAGGACGGCGGAGCTGGGCCGAC
>DASSAV010000221.1:0-2074 GCA_035699265.1 Rhodothermales bacterium | reverse complement strand
GGTGTGACTCCGTGCCCGTCGGAGCACGGCTGTGTGAGGGAGGATGCCGGGTACACAGGACGGAACGGGGCGTTCCAAATGGTAACGACGTGCCCCGACCGCAGCCGGGCGTCCGTCTGGAAACTGCCCGGCCCCTGATATTGCCGATCAGAGGAGCCAAAAGCAAGCCGGAATTCACCACGGCTGCTTACGCGGTGGACGCACAGATGCAGAGAATACCTATCTTGGCTGCACTCACCCTCACCTACGGACGATTGCCATGTTCTTCCAGTACATCTTTGTTATCCTGCACATCCTCACCGCCGCAGCCTGGTTTGGGCTAGCCCTGCGTATCGTCGCGCACGCCCGCGTCGCGCTGAGCGTCGATCCCGGGGCCGCGAAAGTCGTCGCGGGCGACGTATCGCGGACGGTCAAGCTGATGAATGTGTTCATCATCCTCACGCTCGTCTTCGCGCTGATCGCCTTCTTCATCGGGGGCGGCTTCGCCCGGTACACGACGCCGTACCATACGAGCATCCTGCTCCTGATCCTGCTCTGCCTCGACCAGTTCTACCTGATCCGCCCCGCCACATCGAAGCTGCTGGCTGCGGTGACGGCGGGCCCGGTGAATCCGGCGGACGCAACTGCCTACCGGAAGCGGCTTGCGATGGCGACTGGCATCGGGCACACGCTCTGGGTGATCATCATCATCCTGATGTTCTGGACGAGCCTGTTCGCCGGGATGTGAGCAAAAATGCAAGCGGGGCGCTCTTTCGGGCACCCCGCTTGTTTATACAGTTCCTACATATACTGCCGCCAGCACCGCCAGAATGCCCGGCCGGGCATTGTCTCTCCGTTTCGGCGGAGGTACCAGACGCATAGGGCGCCGAGGATCAGCGTAGCGGCGACATCCGGCCAGTTGCTTCCCACGAGTTGAAGTGTCGACCAGATCGCGCAGGCGATGGCGACGGCATCGGCCGTGGCCAGCAGGAGGATGCGGTCAAAAGGATCGGGTTCTTTGTCTGCTGGTCTGGGTTGTGGGCTGACGCCGGTGTTCGGAGCTTCGGGCATCGTTGGCATGATAAAAGGAACTGGTCTACAATAATTGCAGCCTTTCTGTATTGCTCATCAAGGCGCAATATCAGCCTGAACCATTGTATTACCTGGATTTACTTCGTCAGTCGCTTCGCTCGTGTCCGCCTTCGCGAGGATGACGAGGGTGGGAAGTATGAGAAAGTACCTGAGCCAGCTTCGCTTTACCGAAGGGTTCTCGGTACGTTTCTCCTCCTCCTTCCTCCTTTCCTCCACTCCCCCACTCTTTCCCTCATTCTCTCTTTCCCCCTTTCTTGAACTCCTCTTGCCCTCCTAAGCGTATTCCACGTGCGGGCCGGCTTGCAGGACGGCTTCGCTGCAGCCTGATGCGTACTTCTGGAAGTTCTTCTCGAAAAGGCCTGCGAGCTTGCGGGCCGTTTCGTCGTACTTCTCCCGGTCGGCCCAGGTGTTGCGGGGGATCAGGAGGCCGTCCGGCACCCCCGCGCACTGCGTCGGCACCTGAACGCCGAAGACAGGGTCTTCCTCCATCAGGGCCTGTTCCAGGGTGCCGCTGTGGATCGCATCGACGATGGCGCGCGTGTACTTGAGGTCGATGCGTGAGCCGATGCCGTATGGGCCGCCCGTCCAGCCGGTGTTGACGAGCCAGGCATTGGCCCTGTGGTCGCGCATTTTATCGGCCAGCAGCTCCGCGTACTTGCCAGGGTGCCATACCAGGAACGCCGCCCCGAAGCAGGCAGAGAAGGTGGCCGTCGGCTCGGTCACGCCCACTTCCGTTCCCGCGATCTTTGCCGTGTAGCCGCTGATATAATGATACATGGCCTGCTCCGGCGTGAGGCGGCTCACGGGGGGCAGGACGCCGAAGGCATCCGCCGTCAGTAGGATGACGTTGTTCGGGTGCGGACCCACGCACGGGATCTTGGCATTTGGGATGTACTCGATGGGATAGGACGCGCGCGTGTTCTGCGTCTTGGAGGCGTCGGTCCAATCCACCGCATGGTTCTTCGGATCGAAGACGACGTTCTCCAGGATCGTCCCGAAGCGT